>JANPNT010000360.1:0-10780 GCA_031427655.1 Burkholderiales bacterium | reverse complement strand
CGCGCTCGGCGTCGAGGTGAAACGCCCAGTAGTCGTCGAAGTCCTGGCTGGAACGGAGCGAGCGGAGGCCGCAGGCATACACCTGGTGCGCGCTGAGGTCAGGGAAGTCTTGCATCACGGCCAGGTGAACGAAGCCGGTGCGGCCTGTCCATGCGTCCTCAGCTTTGGGCTCAGACAGCACCGGCACGTAGGTCAAGTTGGCCATCTTGCTGGCCGCGTCCACAGCCCATTCGTGCTGGTACAGATCGCGCTTGCTGCGGCAGCCCCAGTACAAAACCGCAGGGCGCTGTATGCCTTTGATTCGCATCTGTTCAATGATGGCTTTGATCGGTGCAAAGCCTGTGCCCGACGCCACCAACACCATGGGTTTGGCAGACTCTTCGCGCAAGAAAAATGTGCCATATGGGCCTTCGATGCGAAGAATGTCTTTCTCCTTCATCGTGGAGAACACCGCGTCGGAAAAAACGCCGCCGGGCAGGTGCCGAATGTGCAATTCGATGCTCGGTTTTTCGGTTTGCGCCAACGGCGACGTGGCCATCGAGTAACTGCGCCGCAGGTTGTCACGCAGGATGAATTCAATGTACTGACCGGCCTGGTACCGAAGCGCGTCATTGGCTGGCAACTGCAAGGTGAGCACCGCCACGTCGGTTGCGGGCTTCTCCAATTTGGTGACGCGCACCGGCATTTTGCGCACCGGAATTTCGCCCGCGCCGGCCACGGTGCGGGCCTCGATCACCACATCGGTTTGCGCGGCGGCGCAGCACGTCAGCGTCCAACCGGCGTCGGCTTCATCGGCAGTCAACGCGCCTGCTTGGTGCGCGCCGTGAATCACCCGGCCCTCTAGCAAGCGGCTTTTGCACGATCCGCATGCGCCGTCTTTGCAGCCGTAAGGCAAGCCCACGCCTTGGCGAATGGCGGCAGCAAGGATGGCTTCGTCGCGTGAGACCTGGAAGCTGCGCCCACTGGGCTGAACGGTGACGGTGAATGACATGCTGTGTTGGCCTCACGAACTGCCTTGAAAACGCAGGCCCTAAAAAACCTGCTCTTAAACTGAGTCGCAATTCTGCCTGCCAACCCACGAACTTCCTCACGCCATGTCTTTGCCTGCCGCTTTCAAAAGACCCACTTTGCTCATCATTGGTTGCGGTGACGTGGGCATGCGCGTGGCGAGGCTGCTGCGCGGTCGCTATCGGGTGCTGGCGCTGACCTCGACACCGGCGCGCGCGCAGGCGCTGCGCGACGCGGGCGTGGTGCCCTTGATTGGCAACCTGGACCACGCTGAGACTCTGTACCGTTTGGGTTCCCTGGCCGACTCATTGCTGCATTTGGCCCCACCGCCGCCCAGCGGCCGCACCGATTCGCGCACCAGCAATTTGATCTGCGCAATCGCCAAGCGAGGCCGCGTTCGACGCATCGTTTACGGCAGCACCTCCGGCGTTTACGGCGACTGCGGCGGCGCGGTGTTTGACGAAACGCGCGCCGTGAACCCGACCACCGACCGCGCGCAACGTCGCGTCGATGCAGAAGCGCAGTTGCGCCAATACGGTTGCGCCACTGGCGTGTGCGTCAACGTGCTGCGCATTCCCGGCATCTACGCAGGCGACCGCGAGGGTGGCCATCCGCGCGAGCGCTTGAAGCGCGACTCACCTGTGTTGAATGCCGAAGACGACGTGTACACCAACCACATCCACGCTGACGATCTGGCGCGTGCTTGTGTGTCCGCGCTGGCGCGCGGCTTGCCGCAGCGCGTGGTGCATGCCTGCGACGACACCGACTTGAAAATGGCCGACTACTTCGACCTCGCTGCGGATCTGGAGGGCGTGGCGCGACCGCGCCGCATCAGCCGCGCGCAAGCGGCTGTGGCGTTGTCGCCCCTGCTGCTGAGCTTCATGAGTGAGTCGCGCCGCTTGAGCAATCACCGTTTGAAAAACGAGTTGAAGCTGCGGCTGCGCTACCCCACGGTGAACACCGGTTTGTTGGCTTGAAAAGGAAAGCCTTGATGAAAATTTTGCTGCTCGTCGATCCCTTGCCATCGGCTATTTTTGTTCAGGGCCTGGCTCATATTCAAGGCTCGGAATTGCTGCCGTATCACCGCGACCTGACCGACGCCGATTTGGCTGATGTCGAGGTGGTCTTGGCCTGGAACGTGCCCGAAGGTGTGTATGCGCGGCTGCCGCGTTTGCGCTGGGTGTGTTCGGTGGCGGCGGGCGTGGAGAAGCTGCTGACGTCTGATTTGCCGGCCCATGTTCCGGTGTCGCGCATCGTTGATGTTGAGCAATCCGAAGGCATCGCGCAGTTCGTGGTGATGATGGCCTTGCGCCATGCGCGCAGCCTGCCGCGCTACGAGGTTCAGCAACAACAAAGGCAATGGGTGCGTCACCCGGTGGCGGCCGTGCGCAGCCGCGTGAGCGTGCTGGGCATGGGCACGATGGGCAGTGCGATTGCGCGCTTGCTCAATGCGGTGGGCTTTGAGGTGACGCCCTGGCGTCGCCGATCGGAACTGAGCTTGGAAGCTGTCCTCAGTCAGAGCGACATCGTGGTCTGCGCCTTGCCGTTGACACCGCAGACGCAGGGCATCCTGAATGCCCAGGCGTTGGCGCTGCTGCCGCGCGGTGCTTACCTCATCAACGTGGCGCGCGGTGGCCACGTGGTGGAGGCCGATTTGATTGCTTCTGTGCGCAGCCAGCATCTGACCGGCGCGGCGCTGGACGTGCAGCGCCGTGAGCCCATGCCTGCCGACGATCCGCTGTGGAGCGTGCCCGGCATCACCATCACGCCGCACATCGGCGCGCAGTCCTCAGTCCAGACCATCGCCGCGCAGTTTGCGGAAGGCTTGGAGGCCTTGCAAAACGGCTCGGTGCTGCCGCGTTTGGTGGACCGAACGGCAGGCTACTGAGGCGTACTCGGCTATCTCAAGCGGCGACCACCGCTGCCACCGCCACCGAAAGGCGGCTTGCCACTCCAATACCGAAGCACCAAGAAGCCGCCCAACATGCCCCCGAGGTGGGCAAAGTGCGCCACGCCAGAGCCGGAACCAGTGAAGCCAAGGAACAGCTCCAAGCCGCCATACAGCGCCACAAAAATCTTGGCCTTCATCGGGATGGGAGGGAACAAGGGCATGATGATCCGATCCGGAAACAGCATGCCGAACGCCAGCAGCAAACCGAACAAACCGCCTGAGGCACCCACGGTGGGGTAGACGGAACCGGTCAGCGACGTCGTCACCAATTGCGTGGCAGCAGCCGCCAACACGCTTGCCGCGTAAAACTGAATGAAGCGCTTGGGCCCCCACAGGCGCTCCAGTTCCGCGCCAAACATCCATAGGCCCAGCATGTTGAAAAACAAGTGACCAATGCTGCCGTGCAAGAACGCATAGGTGACGATTTGCCATGGCAGAAAGCCGTGCCCCAATGGCCACAGCGCGAGCAGTTGCGTAAACCAAGGGCCCACAAAATAGTCAACGCAAAACGCGGCGACGTTGATGAGCAGCAGTGCTTGCGTGATGGGCGGCATCGGGGGCATGCGAGTTTTCCTGCGTTAAAACAAAGGTGCGAGTCTAAGTGCCGGTGGCTGAAGGGCTTGCCACCACAAGGTGGCGTTACGGGCGGAAACTTCAATCGCCGAATTGGTTCGCGGAGAAAAAAAATGGCCCCAGCTTGTGGCACACTCGTTGTCCTCTACAAGCACCGGCCTCGGTGGCGAAATCGGTAGACGCGCGGGACTCAAAATCCCGTTCCGCAAGGAGTGTCGGTTCGATTCCGACCCGAGGCACCAGACTTAAATCCACACCCATCTGATGACGATGCGTCGGCTCCCGACCGCGTTTGATCCCGGCGGTCAAAATCGCAGGATGGAAATTCCATGAGCAACCAAGCCCCGCGTCGCGTGAAGCCCTCCCAGCCAAGTTACGCCGTCCTTGAAGACGTCATTGGCAACACGCCCTTGGTGCAACTCAAGCGTTTGCCAGGGGCCGCAGGTGCGCAGCGCAACAACGTGATTTTGGGCAAGCTGGAAGGCAACAACCCAGCTGGCTCGGTGAAGGATCGCGCTGCGATCAGCATGATTCGGCGCGCTGAAGATCGAGGGGAAATTCATCCAGGCGACACCTTGATCGAAGCGACTTCGGGCAACACCGGCATCGCTTTGGCGATGGCTGCTGCGATTCGCGGCTACCGGATGCTGCTCATCATGCCGGAGGACTTGTCGGTTGAGCGCGCCCAAACCATGAAAGCATTTGGCGCAGAACTGATGCTCACGCCGCGCACCGGCGGCATGGAATACGCGCGCGATTTGGCGCAGCAAATGCAGCGCGACGGCAAGGGCAGGGTGCTGGACCAGTTCGCCAATGCCGACAATCCGCAAGCCCACTTTGAGACCACCGGCCCCGAAATTTGGCGTGACACGCAAGGCCGGGTCACGCATTTTGTGAGCGCCATGGGCACCACTGGCACCATCACCGGCGTCTCAAAGTTTTTGAAGTCACAGTCCAGCGGCGTGCGCATCGTCGGTGCGCAACCCACCGATGGTTCGCGCATCCCCGGCATCCGCAAATGGCCTGCCGCTTACTTGCCGAAAATTTACGACGCGCAGCACGTGGACGAGATTGTGGAAGTCAGCCAGGCCGACGCTGAAGAGATGGCACGGCGCATGGCGCGCGAAGAAGGTTTGTTCGCTGGCATCTCGGCTGCCGGGGCATGCTGGACGGCGCTGAAGATTGCCGAGCAAGTGGAAAACGCCACCATTGTTTTCATCGTCTGCGACCGAGGCGACCGTTATTTGTCGACCGGTGTTTTCCCTGCATGAGCGCCTGCTTGATCCAGAGCGTTTTTGAATGAAGCACGAATTCAACTTTTGCCCGAATTGCGCCATGGCCTTGCAAGCCGTTTCGCAAGAAGAAGACGGCGGCCTGAAAACCAGGTTACGTTGTGTGGCCTGCGATTGGACACATTGGAACAACCCCACGCCAGTGCTGGCGGCAGTGATCGAGCTGGCTGACCGTGGCGGGGAAATTTTGTTGGCCCGCAACGCCGCCTGGCCGGGTAAATTTTTTGGCCTGATTACCGGCTTCATGGAAGCGGCTGAAACACCACAAGAAGGCATCGCGCGCGAGGTGGCAGAGGAAACGTCGCTGAGTGTCGATTCATTGAACCTGATCGGCGTGTACGACTTTCAGCGCATGAATCAAGTCATCATTGCCTACCACGCGGTGGCGCGCGGTGAGATCAAACTGTCACCCGAGCTGGTGGAATACCGCACGATCTCGCCCGAGTCGGTGCGCTGTTGGCGGGCAGGCACCGGTTACGCTCTGGCAGACTGGTTGACCGCACGCGGCATCACGCCTCAGTGGATGGACTCGCTTACCCGGTAACCCCTGCGACAAGAACCTCAGGAATCGAAATGAATGCAGAAAAAGAGATCGACACCCGCGGCCTGAATTGCCCGTTGCCCATCTTGAAAGCCAAGAAAGCCTTGGCCGACATGACCACGGGACAGGTGCTCAAAGTGCTGGCCACCGACCCGGGCTCGATGCGTGACTTTCAAGCTTTCGCAAGGCAAACCGGCAACGAGCTGATCGAGCAGGCGTCAGCCAATGACGAGTTTGTGCACTACCTTCGCCGTCGCTGAGCCGCACACACAGTGCCTGCGTCGGCAGGCCACCCAGAACTCATTCAGAGTTCAAGCGTCTGCAAAAATTCTTTGAAGCCCGGCCCAAGTTGCGGGTGGGCCAACGCCAACTCCACGTTGGCTTGCAAAAAGCCTTCTTTGCTGCCGCAGTCGTAGCGCTTGCCTTCGTAGCGATAGGCGAACACCTTTTCGCGGCGCAGCAGTCCGGCAATGCCGTCGGTGAGCTGAATCTCATTGCCCACACCGCGTTGCTGATTGGCAATTTCGTGAAATACGCCCGGCGTCAAGATATAGCGACCTGCGACACCCAAGCGTGAGGGTGCCACTTCGGGAGCGGGTTTTTCAACGATGCGGCTCACGTCCATGAGTTGGTCGTTGATGGCTGTGCCTGCCACGATGCCGTAGCGACGGGTGTGTTCGGCCGGCACCTCTTGCACCGCCAAAATCGACACTCTCCACTCCTCGTACTGCTCAACCATTTGCTTGAGCACAGGTGTGTCGCCCACCATCAAGTCGTCGGCCAACAGCACGGCAAAGGGCTCGTGGCCCACCAAACGCTGTGCGCACAGCACCGCGTGACCCAAACCCAAAGCCTGGGCTTGGCGCACGTAGATGCACTCCATGTCAGCGGGTTTCACACTGCGCACCACGTCGAGCAAATCCTGTTTGCCTGCTTGTTCGAGGGCCACTTCCAACTCGAAAGTCATGTCAAAGTGATCCTCGATGGGGCGCTTGTGGCGTCCTGTGACGAAAATCATCTCGCGGATGCCAGCCTCGTAAGCTTCCTCCACCGCATATTGAATCAGCGGTTTGTCCACCACTGGAAGCATTTCTTTGGGCTGAGCTTTGGTGGCGGGAAGAAAACGTGTTCCCAATCCGGCCACAGGAAAAATCGCTTTTGTGACAGTCATTTACTTAGAATCCGGCGTTAAGTTTATTCATTCTTGCATGAAGTTATCGGCGCTCACCTCAACGGCTAAAGCCCAGGTTTGATGGACATACTGATCGTTGAACCCATAGAACATGACATCGTGCGCTGGCTGGAAGCCCGACACACTGTCCGCTATGAACCCGACATCGCGCGCGACCCGCGTGCCTTCCGGCAAGCCCTGTACAACGTGCGCTCGCTAATCTTGCCGCCCTCGTTGAGCCTGGACGCTCAGACACTGCATTCGGCACCCGTTTTGCGTGCCGTAGGCCGGGTCAGCTCGGGTGCCGAAAACATTGACGTCCAAGCCTGCGCGAAAGCCGGGGTCGAAGTGGTCCGCAGCGGCACCGCAACCGCTCAGTCCGAGGCTGAATTCGTCATTGGTGCCATGTTGACGCTGCTGCGCCGCGTGCCTGTGAGGGGCTCAGACGGTATGCGCGTGGGCCGTGAACTTGGCGCCGCGCAAGTGGGCTTGATCGGCATGACGCCTGCGGCACGGGCGCTGAACCGTTTGCTGGCGAGCTTTGGCGCACGAGTGTCGGGTTACGACCCGTCTTTGCATTCAAGCGACCCCGTGTGGGAACGCTGGAATGTCAAACCCTTGGGCTTGCGAGAGTTGCTTGAAACCTCAGACGCTGTCAGCGTTCAGCTGGCCTATTTCAGCCGTTATCAGGGCTTGCTGGGTGAGCGGTTTTTACCGTTTTGCAAAGTCGATCAAGTCATCGTCAGCATTTCGCATTCCGCTTTGTTCGACGAACTGGCGCTGGCTCAGGTCATGCAAAGCCATCGCGTGGCGGCCGCTTGGTTCGACAGCATGGAACCTGGTTTGCTCGACGAAGGCCGGCCCTTGGCGGGTATCGCCAGTCTGCAGGTCACGCCACGTGTGGCCAGCACCACGCGTGAATCCCGATTGCGCAGTGCGTGGGCCGTAGCGCATCGCCTTGATGAGCTGCTCTCGGCACCCAGCTTGCCCGCTCTTGACGTGCAGCGTGTCGCCAGCACCGCGCCCACGTCGCGCTTCATCGCCTCCACGTTTTTGGGTTTGTCGGCCTTGCCCGAGATGACAGAAATCGACGATACCCCGGAGGTGGCGGCCATGTTTGATGAGAACGGAGCCACGCTTCAAGGTGATGCCTACGTTGAAGCGGACCCACCCCACGATTTGATTCCCGCTTCTGGGCATCGCGTCGGTACGCCCACGTCGCCTTCACACGCCGCCCCGCGTGAATTCAAGACGGCTGCTGAAGCGCTCGAAGCTGAGTTTGCAGCCGGTCCCGTGTTGCCTTGAAATCAGCCACGCGCTGCTGTTCCTGAGCCACCACCGCAGCTGGCGCGCGTGCCACAAAGCTCTCGTTCCCCAGCTTGGCATCGGCTTTGACGATCTCGCCTTCCAATCGGGTGATCTCTTTGCCCAGGCGCTCGCGCTCGACGGCCACGTCAATTTCCACATGCAGGGCCAAACGGGTTGTTCCGGCAATCACCACGGGTGCATGCGCCGTGGCTTTGGCGAAGTCGGCCTCATCAGTAAACACTTGAACCTCAGACACCTTGGCCAGCGCCTTCAAAAGCGGCGTGCTCTGTTCCAAGAAAGCAGCGTCAGCGCCGGAGTCGAGCACCAACAAAGGCACGCGCACGGCGGGCGACAAGCTCATTTCGCTGCGCAGGCTGCGGCAGGTCCCCACCATGTGTTTGAAGCGCGCCATCCACGCGTCTGAGGCGGCGTCAATGCGCTCCAACTGTGCCTTTGGGTAAGCCGCCACAACGATGCTCGCGCCTTCGGTTTTGCGTCCTGCGACGGTCGCCACGGTTTCCCACAACTCGGCCGTGATGAAGGGCGTGATGGGGTGCAGCAAGCGCAGTGTCGTTTCCAACACGCGGATCAAGGTGCGCCGGGTCGCGCGCTGCTCGGCCTCGCTGCCGCTTTGGATTTGCACCTTGGCAATTTCCAAATACCAGTCGCAATATTCATCCCACACAAATGCGTATGCCGAGTTGGCGACGTTGTCCAAGCGGTAGTCGGCAAAGCCTTGTTCCACCGCCACTTCCACGCGCTGCAATTCGCTGCTGATCCATTTGTCGGCGGGGCTGAATTTCAAATACTGATGGAAAGGCTGGCCAGGCGCGCATTCGGCTTTGGTATGTTCTTCCAGGCCGCAGTTTTGGCCTTCGCAGTTCATCAGCACAAAGCGCGTGGCATTCCAGAGTTTGTTGCAAAAGTTGCGGTAACCCTCGCAGCGCTTGGTGTCGAAATTGATGTTGCGGCCCAAGCTGGCGTAGCTGGCCATGGTGAAGCGCAAGGCGTCGGCACCGTAGGCGGGCATGCCTTCGGGGAATTCTTTTTTGACCCGCGCCGCCACTTTGGGCGCGGTTTCGGGTTTGCGCAAACCCACCGTGCTTTTGCGCACCAGGGTGTCTAAGTCCACGCCTTGAATCAAGTCCACCGGGTCAATCACGTTGCCCTCCGACTTGCTCATTTTCTTGCCTTCGCTGTCACGCACCATGCCGTGGATGTAGACAGTTTTGAACGGCACCTTGCCCTTTGGGCAATCCACACTCGTGGCAAAGTGCTTGGTCATCATGATCATTCTGGCGACCCAGAAGAAGATGATTTCGTAGCCCGTCACCAGCACGCTGGACGGCAGGAACAAGTCCATCTCTTTGGTTTTTTCAGGCCACCCCAGAGTGGAAAAGGGCACCAACGCCGACGAGTACCAAGTGTCGAGCACGTCTTCATCGCGCGCCAGCGTGCCGACGTAGCCTGCCGCCGTGGCTTTCGTGCGTGCTTCGTCCTCGTTGCGGCCAACAAAAATCTCACCCGCCGCGCCGTACCACGCAGGTATTTGATGGCCCCACCAAAGCTGGCGGCTGATGCACCAGTCTTGGATGTTGTTCATCCACTGGTCGTAAGTATTGACCCAGTTTTCTGGCACGAATTTCACTTCGCCCGTGGCCACCGCGTCGATGGCTTTTTGGGCGATGCTTTTGCCTGTTGCATCTGGCTTGCTCACGGCAACAAACCACTGGTCGGTCAACATGGGCTCCACCACCTGGCCGGTTCGCGCGCAAATCGGTATTGCGTTTTTATGCGGCACGGCTTTCTCAAGCAAACCCAGCGCTTCCAAATCGCGCAGCACCGACTTGCGCGCCACGAAGCGGTCTTGACCTCGATAAGCCGCAGGCGCGTTGTCGTTGACCTTGGCGTCGAGCGTGAAGATGGTGATGAGCGGCAAGCCATGGCGCAGCGAACAGGCGTAGTCGTTGAAGTCGTGCGCCCCGGTGATCTTCACGCAGCCCGAGCCGAATTCGCGGTCAACAAAGTCGTCGGCAATGATGGGGATGCGGCGGTCGCACAAAGGCAAATCGACAAACTTGCCGATCAGGTGTTGGTAGCGAACGTCTTCGGGGTGCACCGCCAAGGCGCCGTCGGCCATCATGGTTTCCGGTCGTGTGGTGGCGATGTGCATGCCCCGCATCGGCTGACCATCGGCGCTGACTTGAGGGCCGTCGCTGAACGGGTACTCGATGTGCCACATGAAGCCGTCGCGCTCTTCTTTTTCAACCTCCAAATCAGACACCGCCGACTTCAGCACCGGGTCCCAGTTCACTAAGCGCTTGCCGCGGTAAATCAAGCCTTGTTCATACAACTGCACGAAGGTTTCGGTGACCACTTTGGAGCGCGGCTCGTCCATGGTGAAGTATTCGTGCGGCCAACTCACTGACGCGCCCATGCGGCGCATTTGCTCGGTGATGATGGAGCCCGATTCTTCTTTCCAATCCCACACCTTGGCCACAAAGTTTTTGCGGCCCAAGTCGTGGCGGCTGATCTTTTGCGCCTCCAACTGACGCTCGACCACGATTTGCGTGGCAATGCCTGCGTGGTCGGTGCCAGGCACCCACAGCGTGTTGTCGCCGCGCATGCGGTGGTAACGCGTGAGCGAATCCATGATGGTTTGGTTGAACGCATGCCCCATGTGCAGCGTTCCCGTCACGTTGGGCGGCGGCAACTGGATGCTGAACGACGGCTTGGTGGCATCCAAAGTGGGCGCATAAACACCACTCTTTTCCCACAGCGGGCCCCAATGGGCTTCGATGGCGGCGGGCTCGAATGATTTGGCAAGTTCGGTCATGGAAAAGGCTGTTTGGACGGAAATAAAGAGGCAGAAAGCAGGTGAAAAAGCAGCTTCTGGACAGGCCTTGATTGTAGGTTGCTCGTCCTTGCTGCTAAGG
>JANPNT010000359.1:0-1916 GCA_031427655.1 Burkholderiales bacterium | reverse complement strand
TATCTTCATCAGCAGCCGCGCCGCTCTGCGCCATCAAATGGAAGTCTGCACTCTCGGCTGGCTGCAAGAACGCCAAGAGTCGCGAGCCGAGCCCGATGCGAAATTGGCCGCCGTACTAAGCGATCCCGAGGCCGTGGCCGGTGTCGCGTGCAAAAACCGTGGCCGAGGTTTGCGTTGTTCGAGCCAGGTGCAACACTTTTGAAAAACAAACTTTTAGAGAAAGCCCAAATGCTTTGATGGCTGCCATGTGGTTCCAGTCATGCGCTACCCGGCGTCGCTTGGCGCGGCCTACGAGGTGGCGGGATAATTGTCGGAGTGGCTGCGGCCTGTGGGGGTTGGGGGCACGATGCAGACCAGCGGGAGGTTAGATGTTTGGCTGCGTAGCGGACAGTAGGTCGAGGTGCACCACCGCGCGGTAGCATCGGGTTATCCCGATGCAAACCAATTTGTGCCGATTCTAGGAAGGCTTTTCATAACCAGTCAAGCCTATGAAACTTAACTTTCATTACTTTTCAATATGAAATATCGGGATTTGCGCGACTTCATGGCCGGTTTGGAAAAGATGGGCGAGCTGCAACGGGTCGCAAAGCCAGTGTCGACGCGGCTGGAGATGACCTCCATCAGCGACCGCGTGTTACGGGCGGCCGGCCCGGCGCTGTGGTTCGAGAACCCGGTCGGTTACAAAAAAGAAGGAAATATGTCGGCCCTGACCAACCTGTTCGGCACGCCCAAGCGGGTGGCGCTGGGCATGGGTGCTCAGGAGGTGGGGGAGCTGCGCGATGTGGGCCGCGTATTGGCCAGCCTGAAAGAACCCGAGCCGCCCAAGGGTCTGAAAGACGCCGGCCGCTTGTTACACATGGTGAAGTCGCTTTGGGATATGAAGCCCGCCGTGGTGCGCCGCGCCCCTTGCCAAGACGTGGTGCTGCAAGGCAGTGAGGTCGATTTGGGGCTGCTGCCTGTACAAACTTGCTGGCCGGGCGATGCGGGGCCGTTGATCACCTGGGGATTGGTGATCACGCGCGGCCCGCAAAGCGGGCCCAACCCGCGCAAGCGGCAAAACTTGGGTATCTATCGTCAACAGGTGATTGCCAGACACCAAGTCATCATGCGCTGGCTGGCGCATCGGGGCGGTGCGTTGGACTTCCGAGAATTTGCGTTGGCCAACCCGGGTCAGCCGTTTCCGATGGCGGTAGCGCTGGGTGCCGACCCAGCGACGATATTGGGCGCCGTAACCCCGGTGCCCGACACCCTGTCGGAATACCAATTCGCCGGTTTGCTGCGCGGATCGCGCACCGAGTTGATTGACGCTGGTGTCGGTGAAGGCGCAGGCGAGGGCGGCGTGATGCTGCAAGTGCCTGCCAGCGCCGAGATCGTTTTGGAAGGCTGCATTCCGGTGGCTGCCGCAGGTTTCATTTGCGTCAGCGAGCACGGCGTCAAACTGAAAGAAAAGGGCGGCTACCTGCACGCGCTGGAAGGCCCGTTTGGCGACCACACCGGCTATTACAACGAGCAAGACTGGTTCCCGGTGTTCGAGATCACACGCATGACCATGCGCCGCGACCCGATTTATCACTCCACCTACACCGGCAAACCGCCTGATGAGCCGGCCATCCTGGGCGTGGCGCTGAACGAAGTGTTCGTGCCCATTTTGCAAAAGCAATTCCCCGAGATCGTCGACTTCTATTTGCCGCCCGAAGGTTGCAGCTACCGCATGGCCATCGTGAGCATCAAAAAGGCTTACCCCGGCCATGCCAAGCGGCTGATGTTCGGCATTTGGAGTTTTCTGCGCCAGTTCATGTATACAAAGTTCATCGTCGTGACCGACGACGACGTGGACATCCGCAACTGGCAAGAAGTGATGTGGGCCATCACCACCCGCATGGACCCGGTGCGCGACACCACGCTGGTGGAACACA
>JANPNT010000358.1:0-7866 GCA_031427655.1 Burkholderiales bacterium | reverse complement strand
GCGTTTCTTCATGGGGTCAGGCCTTCTTGTCTTCGCCGATCAGCACCCGGCTGTCGGACAAGTACATGTGCGGCGGCACCTCGAGATTGTCAGGAGCAGGTTTGTTCTTGAAAACCCGGCCCGCCAGATCGAAGGTCGAGCCATGGCACGGGCAAAAGAACCCACCGGCCCAATTGTCAGGAAGCGATGCCTGCGCGCCGGGAACAAATCTGTCCGAAGGGGAGCAACCCAAATGCGAGCAGATACCCACCGCAACCAAAAACTCGGGCTTGATGGAGCGCGCCTCGTTTCGGGCGTAAAGAGGAGTCAATTCGTCGGCCTTGCGCTGCGACTTGGGGTCGGCCAGCAAAGCATCTACCTTGGGCAGCTCAGCAATCTGCGCGGGTGTGCGCCGAACGATCCAAACCGGCTTACCGCGCCATTCAACCGTGAGCTTTTCGCCTGGCTTGATGGCGCTAATGTCTACTTCAACAGGGGCACCGGCGGCTCGCGCCCTCTCAGAAGGCTGGAAGGTGCTGACGAAGGGAACAACGACAGCCGCTCCACCCAGTGCCCCCGCGCAGGCTGAGGTAATCAACCAGGTTCGTTTGCCGTTATCGACTTGCTGCTCACTCATAATTTCCTCGTACGACAGTGTTACAACTCATTTGTAGCGCTTTGCGCCTCAGACAGCTTCGAATTCTAGTGGACGAGTCAAGACCTCGCATTCAGTTCAGACTCGCGCCAGCCGCGCGCATTGAATCGGGCCGGTTGCGTCCGCTGCGTGAGCGCAAAGTCACACTTCGCAGACTTATTTTAGAAAATTCAGCCGTAACACTTCGCACTTCGCAGCCCAATCGGTTGGGCAAACCGAGCCCAGCGAACAACCAAAAGTAACTAACTAACCACACCAGGGACTACTTCCATGAGTTTCGCATCCGAGTTCAAAGAATTCGCCCTCAAGGGCAATGTGGTCGACCTCGCTGTCGGCGTCATCATCGGAGGAGCCTTCGGCAAGATCGTTGACTCCGTCATAGGTGATTTGGTCATGCCTTTGGTTGGCAAGATTTTCGGCGGCGTTGACTTCAGCAACAGCTTTATCGCGCTCAATGGACAGACGGCAACCAGCTTGCTTGAAGCAAAGAAGTTGGGCGGCGTTTTTGCTTACGGCAACTTCATCACCATTGCCATCAACTTCGTCATCTTGGCTTTCATCATCTTCATGATGATCAAGCAAATGAACCGTATGAAACGTGAGGCACCACCTGAAGCTGTTGTAGTGCCCGATGACGTTGCACTGCTGCGTGAAATTCGCGACTCGCTAAAGAAGTAAGCGTCCAAGCGCTGGACGCTCGCCGCGCGCTGCGTCCAGACAATTTCTTGCTTCAGGCCGCACAGCCCCGCTGTGCGCCATGGTTCAGTTTGGAGCGATACTTTGAAGTCGCGTCCTCCGCAAATACTCAACTTTGCAACCATCGAGCTCGGACCCCGCCCCATGAATCCCACAGATTCGCCCATGGACGCTGCCATCGCAGCAGCCCTGCGTCGCGTCATCACGACTGCAGATGCTGCGGCTGAGCAAGTGACCGTGAATTTGGGCGCGCAAGGACAGTCCGCAGTGCGCACGCCCGACCGCGAAGTTGCAATGTCGCTGCACATGGAACTGCGCCACAAAATGGCGACGTTGCAAGCCGTTTTCAGCGAGGTGCTCAGCACCAAAGTACGCGAAGACATCGCCCCGCGCGACCCCGTCAAACGCAAACCCGAAGCCACAAATTGGCAGTCGCTCAGCTTGGTGGCGGATCATGAGATTGAAGATCGCATGGTCTCTGAGCGGATCGGGCAGCAAATTTCACACGCCTGCGAACCTGAGTTGCGCGATCTTGTCGCCTACATGGGCGCGGTTCTCAACTTGGGCCGTGCGGACGAGGAGCGCAATCCACTGCGCCCCGACATCATCGGGGTGGCCAGCCATCGCGCCGTCGAAGCTGTGACGCAAGACCGCGATGCCCGCAAGCTTTTGGCTCGTGACTTTGGCCAAGCGATGGCAATAGCGATGCCCGAGTGCTACCGCACCATCGTGCTGGACCTCAAAGCTCGCGGTGTGCAACCGGTGAGCATGAGCTTGAAAACCGTGGACGGCCCGGGCAATCAGTTGCCCGGCTACAACTCTGGCTATGCGGGCTTGCGAGATGACGTCCGTTCAAGCATCTCAGGTGCCTTTGATGCAGCCGGGTCGCAGTGGCACGACATCCCCTCGACCTCCAAGTCGGGTCGCGATGTCCATCACGAAGGCACGCGGAGTCCAGGCGAAACCTCTTCCGCCGTTTCAACCGCGGCCAAATCAGGGCTCAGCACGCGCAGCGGCGTCTCTACCACGGCGGCTTCTTTGCATGGCACCCGTCCCACCGCAGGCGGCAATGCGAGACGCAGCGGTGTCGGGGCTTCTGCGCCGATGTCGGCCGCCTCTGCCAGCGATGCGCAGTTGATGAGCTTGCTGCGTCGGTTGACGTTTTTGGCGAGCCGACCCGCTGGCTTGGACTATGAAGAACGTCGGGTGGCCGGACGCTTTGGCAACAGCGAGCGCGGCTTCCTCAGCAGCTCGCGTTCAGCCGCACTGACCAGCCGACAGGGGGTGTCGGGCTGGGACACGCAAGCGATGAATCCGCCACTGAGCGGTGCAAGCACCGAAGTCGGCAGCACAAGCAAGCGCATCGAGCGACGCAGCGGGCTGATGGCCGAAAACTTGATTCGTTCGCACCGCGATGAGTTGCTGCAAGCCTCCAGCGGCAAGCTGGATCACATGGTGATTGACGTGGTGGGCAGCTTGTTCGATCAAATCTTGTCGGACAGCCGGGTGCCGCCGCAAATGGCGCGGCAAATTGCGCGCTTGCAGTTGCCCGTTCTGCGCGTGGCGCTGATGGACGCCAGCTTCTTTTCTTCGCGACGTCACCCAGTGCGCCGGTTCGTCAATCGGATCGCATCGTTGGCCTGTGCGTTCGACGACTTCAACGACGGTCCCGGTAAGCAATTCCTGGCGCGCGTCAGCGAGCTGGTCAAAGAAATTGTGGAAGGCGACTTCGACCAGGTGGAGGTTTACGCGGCCAAGCTGGAAGCGATGGAAAGTTTCATTTCCAGCCAAACACAGGGCGAAGCAAAGTCCAATGGCGCAGCCAGTTTGCTGGAAGGCAAAGAGTCGGAGTTGCGGGTGCAGCAGCGCTACATGTTGCAGCTTCAGCAAGCCTTGCAACCGGTGAGCTTGCAAGGTTATTTGCGCGACTTTTTGGCACAAGTGTGGAGCCAAGCTTTGGTGCTGACCGCGCGCCGCGATGGGCCTGATGCGGCCAGCTCCAAACGTCTGCGGCAGGTGGCAGTTGAACTGGTGATGAGCGTGCAGCCCAAAGGCAGCTTGCCGATGCGCAAGCGCTTTTTGATGCAGTTGCCGGGGCTGATGAAGGACCTGAACGAAGGTCTGAAATTGATCGGCTGGCCCGACGCCGCGCAAAAGATTTTCTTCGGCCAACTTCTGCCATCACACGCCGAGTCGCTGAAAGCGCCGCCGATGTCGGAGTTGGATCACAACATGCTGGTCAAGCAGTTGGAGGCCATCTTCGCCATCGGCGTTCCGCGCAGCGACGAGCTGTTGCGCTCTGACCCCTTGCCGGTGTTGGAGGAATTGCAAATCGAGCAGCGGTTCTCGGCGGCCGAGCTGAAGCAAATTGGCTTGGTCGAGGAAAGCGCGGTCGATTGGTCTAAGTCGCTCGACATCGACCTGAGCGCCGACGCCTCAGAGCCCGCTGCGGGTGTGATGCCTGGTGCACCCGACGCACCTGTCACCACACCTGGCAGCTTCGATTCGGCAGCCGTGTTGGGTGTGGACATCAACCTCGAACTGGCCGTGGCCGACCCTGCGATTGCCTCACACGGCCTGGCTTTGATGGACCATGTGCGCGTGGGCTTTGCCTACCAAATGCACCTGAAAGACAGTTGGCAAAAAGTGCGCTTGAACTATGTCAGCCCGGCGCGCAGCTTCTTTGTCTTCACACGCGGGCACAAGCACCAGGAAACCATTTCCCTGACCTCGCGCATGCTGGCACGCATGTGCGACACCGGCCGCATGCGCGCCGTGGAAAGCGCCTATTTGATGGAACGCGCCACGGCGCGGGCGCGCAAGCAATTGGCCGCGATGAAGGCGCAGGGCAAGCTGAACTAAGCCCGGCGATCGGCGCTCGATAAACGCCGAGCCATCGCCACCGCTGAAGCCAAACTGGCCGCATCGGCTTTGCCGGTGCCTGCAATGTCAAACGCCGTGCCGTGGTCAGGGCTGGTGCGAACAAACGGCAAACCTAAGGTCACATTCACGCCCTTTTCAACGCCAAGATACTTGATCGGAATCAAGCCGTGATCGTGCGTCATGGCGACGACGATGTCGAACTCGCCGGGGTGCTGTGCAGTGTGTCGAGCTCGCATGAAAACCGTATCGGGCGCAAACGGGCCACTGACCTGGATGCCTTCGCTGCGCGCGGCTTGAATGGCCGGCTCAATGATGAGACGCTCTTCATCGCCAAACAAGCCGCCCTCGCCTGCATGCGGATTCAAACCCGCCACCGCGATGCGCGGCTGTGTTTGGCCCCAAGCCGCCGCGGCCCGGTGGGCGATTCGAATGGTGCTCAGCACCGCCTCAAACGTGACTGCGTCAATGGCGCGCCGAAGCGACATGTGGATGGTGACCAGCACGCAGCGCAGCTCGTCGTTTGCCAGCATCATGCGCACGGGCGGTGCCACCTGACCCGGCGCTGCCGCCAGTGCTTGCAGCATTTCGGTGTGACCGGGGTAAGGCACTGATGCAGCGGAAAGAGCTTCTTTGTGAACCGGTGCGGTAACGATGGCCGACACCTCATGGCGCAGGGCCATCTGCACTGCTTGCTCTATGCAGGTCGCCGCCGCCGCACCTGCACGCGCATCGACGTGACCTGTCGGTGCTTGCAACAAGGTGGCGCTCAAGCTCTGGGCCTGCAACACCGGAATGCAATTCGGCGGCACCGCGCTGACGTCGGTCGCCGATTCGATGGGTGCCAATGCCAGCATGCCGCCGGTCCAGGCAGCAGCGCGGCGCATCACGGCCAGGTCGCCCAAAACCAGACAACCTGCAGACGCAGCGGTGCGAAAGAACTTTGCGATGATCTCCGGGCCGATACCGCACACGTCGCCTTGGGTAATCACGATAGGCTTCATGCGGGGTTCGCAATCTCTATGAACTGATGCGTCAGGCCAAATCGCTCAGCCACGTGCTGGCCCAGCGCAGGTGCGCCGTAGCGCTCGCTGGCGTGGTGGCCACAGGCGATGAAGGCCACGCCCGTCTCGGCTGCCAAGTGGGCTTGCGGCTCCGAAATTTCGCCTGTGATGTAGGCGTCGGCACCGGCACCAATCGCGCCTTCGAAGTAGCCTTGCGCGCCACCGGTGCACCATGCAACGCGGCGCAGGATGCGGCCATCACCAGGGGCCAAGGTGGGAGCACGGTGCAGTTGGGTTTGCAGCATGGCGCTCAAAGCCTGCAGGGTCAAAGGCTCGGGCAGCAAGCCAACGCAGCCCAAGTTTTGACTGCCGAAATTGGCATCGGCCTTCAAACCCAAGCGGTTTCCAAACTGCGCGTTGTTGCCGTAAATCGGATGCGCGTCCAGCGGCAAATGGAAAGCGAACAAATTGATTTGATGCGCCAGCAGACGCTCCACACGCTGCTTCAGCCAACCGGTCAGGCGGCCATCGTGGCCCTTCCAAAACAAGCCGTGGTGCACGACGATGGCGTCAGCTTGCGCCGCAATGGCCGCTTCAATCAAGGCCAAACTGGCGGTGACGCCACTGACGGTCTTGTGAACCTCGGGCTTGCCCTCAACTTGTAACCCATTCGGCCCATAATCCTGAAAACGCGTCGTCTCCAGCAGCGCATTCAGATAAACATCCAATTCAACACGGGCAACCATACGTTCACTTTCATGCGCAAAACTTGGCTTATTTTCTCTCAAGCAGTCACCGTGGCCGTGGCTGTTTTGTTTGTCGTCACCACCTTGAAACCTGACTGGGTGCAGCGCAGCGGCCCCGTGTCAGCGCCCAGCGTGGTGTCGATCAACTCGGTGACGCCTTCGGCCATCACCCGCGCCACAAGCGTCGGCGCGCCGCAGAGCTACAGCAGCGCCGCCAAACGCGCGTCACCAGCGGTGGTCAGCATCACGGCCAGCAAAATGCCAGCGCGCAATCCACACGCGAACGACCCCAACTTTCGACGCTTCTTCGGCCAGCCCGACCGAGCGGAGCCCAATCAAGTCGGCCTGGGTTCGGGAGTCATCGTGTCACCCCAAGGTTTTTTGATCACCAACAACCACGTGATTGACGGGGCCGACGACATTGAAGTCATGCTGACCGATGGGCGCAAAGCCAAAGCGCGCCTTGTGGGCACTGACCCCGAAAGCGATGTGGCGGTGCTCAAAATTGAATTGGACAAACTGCCCAGCATCACCTTCGGCAGCACCGACAACTTGCAGGTCGGCGATGTGGTGCTGGCCATCGGAAACCCGTTTGGTGTGGGCCAAACCGTAACCTCGGGCATCGTCAGTGCGTTGGGCCGCAACCAGTTGGGCATCAGCATTTTTGAGAACTTCATCCAAACCGACGCCGCCATCAACCCCGGCAATTCGGGCGGCGCATTGGTCGATACCAGCGGCAATTTGTTGGGCATCAACACCGCCATTTATTCACGCACCGGAGGCAGCATGGGCATTGGCTTCGCCATCCCCGTCACCACGGCAAGGCAGGTGATGGAAAGCCTCATCAAAGACGGCATGGTCACGCGCGGTTGGATCGGTGTGGAGCCCCGCGATCTGACACCCGAGATTGCGGCCACCTTCAACTTGCCAGTCAAGGAAGGCGTGCTGATTACGGGTGTTTTACAAAACGGCCCCGCCAGCGCAGGCGGTTTGCGTCCCGGTGACGTGGTGCTGAAGATTGCCGACACCTCAGTCACAAACACCTCGCAGTTGCTGAACGCCGTGGCATCGCTGAAACCGAAAGTGCCCGCCATCATCAGGGTCCAGCGCGGTGACAAGGCCTTGGCATTGACGGTGACGGTGGCGCAGCGGCCCAAGTCACAGGTGCCATCTCAGCAGAGAGAGCAGCAGCGCGAGCAGTAAGGCTCGAAACACTCGATTCAACCGCTGGCTGGACTTTTTTCTTCTGTTTTGTCTTCTGGTGCCTGAGTGTGTTTGATGAAGATTTGCGCCGCCCAAATGCCCACCTCGTAGAGGATGCACATCGGTATGGCCAGCGCCAATTGCGACACGATGTCGGGCGGCGTGATCACGGCGGCAATCACGAAGGCAATCACCACGAAGTAGCTGCGAAATGCACGCAACTGAACGATGCTGACCAGGCCCATGCGCGCCAGCACCACCACCACCACCGGCACCTCGAAGGCTGCGCCAAAGGCGATGAACATGGTTAGCACGAAGCCGAGGTACGCTTCGATGTCAGGTGCGGCGGTGATGCTTTTCGGTGCAAAGCTCTGGATGAATTTGAAGACTTGGCCGAACACGAAAAAGTAGCAAAACGCCACACCCAATAAAAACAACAGTGTGCTGGAGACCACCAAAGGCAGCACCAGCTTTTTTTCGTGTTTATAAAGGCCCGGCGCCACAAATGCCCACACCTGATACAGCACCACCGGCAGCGCCAGCATGAAGGCCGCCATCAGGGTGCTGCAAAATTTGCCGCAAAATTTGTATGTAAACCTCAGTTTTGCCGCTGCCTGTAATGCCGTGCAACAACCACGGTTTAAAATGGTGAGTGAGCGCTAACACTTGCTCAATGGCTGATTTTTGCTCACTGTTGAGTTGC
>JANPNT010000357.1:0-1797 GCA_031427655.1 Burkholderiales bacterium | reverse complement strand
GTTCCCCAGAGGATCACGTCCGCCTCAATCAACGCCGCGTCGGAGAGCGTGACCGATCGTCCATGCACCGACAGCACTTCGCCGCAGTGCCGGTCGATCTGGTTAAAGTTGCTAATCATGCGTGCCCGCCCTGGAACGAGCTGGTCTCGGCGGATGTCGAAGGCGTGGTCCGGCAGGATGTCATTCAGGCCGAACTTGTCATAGCGCGCCATCAGGTCGAGGTTCATCGACGCATTCAGCGCGTTGACGCCCGCACCGCTCATCTGCTGCCGCGCCAATTCCCGGAGGCCACCCGCCTCGTGCTTTGGCTTGCGCGTTGGCACCATCCAGCGCAAAGCGCGATGCACCCACATCACACGCCGGGCGCTTTGCTCAAAGCACAAGTCCAGCAGGTCGAAGGCCGAGGCGCCGCCGCCAACCACGACCACGTCGCGCCCGGTCAATTGGCTTGGGTCCTCCAGCAATGCGGAATGGAATTCCATGATGTCGGAGGTACCGCGCTCGACCGGTGGAATGAACGGGCGGTTATGACCGCCCGACGCGCAGATCAAAAACCGCGATCGATAGGTCTGTGTCGGTGTCTCAACCGTCCAGCCCTCTCCGGTCGCTGTCGCTCTGGTCACGGGTGAATGTAGTTTGATGTGGGGCGCCAGATCGAACCGGTCAACCCACGCCTGAATGTTGCACAAGATGCTTGCCTGGTCGGCGCCAGCAATTGGCAGGTCTCCAAGCGTCCAGTCGAGCGGGGCGATCTGAATATCCTGCCAGGCAGGCAGCTCGCGCCACAGGCCACCGACCGCCGCCTCTTTTTCCCGAACCAGCGCGCTAAGTCCCGCGCGCCTCGCGTAGTACAATCCGATGACGCCGCCGATCCCGCCGCCCATGATGAGAACATCCAAAATTTTCGTCGCCTGCATGACCGCTCCTTTGATGTGACTTCGCCATCCTCTGCCATGGCCAACGAGACCCACGCCCGGCAGCACTTGACAAGCACAATGAATGGTAGCATATTGAACAAATGGATAATCCACTTGTTCAATCTAGAAAAAAAGGCTCGGACGCTGCTCCAGCGCACGACAGCAACCCACGTATCCGCAATGATGGCGAAAGCACGCGCATGGCGATCCTGCAGTCGGCGCGCCGCCGCTTGTGCGAAGCCGGCTATGCCCAACTCAACGTACGCGACATCGCAGCTGACGCCGGCGTCAACCATGCGCTGATCGGCTACCACTTTGGAGGCAAGCAGCAGCTAGTGCTGGCCGTGCTCGACGACACCAACAAGCAGCTGCTGGAACGTCAGACGCGGATGTACACCGACACCGCGAGTGCGAGTGAAAAGTGGCAGCAGGCCTGCGATTTCTATGAGGACGACCTGCAGTCCGGCTTCGTGCGGCTGCTGATGGAACTGATGGGCGCAAGCTTCACCGACGAAGCCCTGCGCAGCGAGTTTCTGCCGCGCTTGCTGGCCTGGCACCAGCTGGTCGAGGCCGAGGTGCTTGATTTCATTCAAAACGCGGGGCTCAAGTTGCCGGTGTCAGCGCGTGCGATCTCAGCCTGGATTCGCTGGTTCTGGACTGGCATGGAGGCCAGCATGACGCTCGGGATTGCAGAAGAGCAAGGTCATCAGCGTGAAGCGCTGGAGGCAGTCGCGATCCTGTTGCACACGGTGGAATCCAGAACCCGACCTAAAGCCAACCTAACACGCCGGAGGAAACCATGAGCGACGAACCCCGCCCCATACCCGAACGCATCCTGCGCACTGCCGGCCCATTGCCAGCACCGGGAACCTTGCCCGAG
>JANPNT010000356.1:0-1849 GCA_031427655.1 Burkholderiales bacterium | reverse complement strand
CCCGCTGGTGCTGGTGCCGTTGCTCATCCTTGATTTCTTATGCGTGCATCCATTCCCTGATGGCAACGGCCGTTTGGCTCGGCTGCTCACCTTGCAATTGCTCTACCACGCCGACTACACCGTGGGCCGCTTCATCAGTCTGGAACGCATCTTCGAGGAATCGAAGGAGAGTTATTACGAAACGCTAGAGGCCAGCTCGCAGGGTTGGCACGAGGGCGCTCACAATATCGCCCCATGGCTCGACTACTTTTGGGGGGCATTGCTGCGCGCCTATAAAGAATTCGAAGAACGCGTCGGCACCCTTTCGCGCGGGCGCGGTGCCAAAGGCGACCGGGTGCGGGCAGAGGTACTCAAGCGCAACTTGCCATTTTCTATTTCCGAAATTGAAGAAGCCTGCCCCGGCATCAGCCGCGACATGGTGCGCTTGGTGTTACGCGCCATGAAGGCCGAAGGCCTGATTGCTCCGACGGGCAAGGGGCGCGGGGCCAAGTGGGTCAACCTGACAAGCGCACAACAGGTACGGGGAGAAGTGATCTGATGGTTTTTAGCGAAGACTCACGTGTCAAGATTCCCTGCATTCTGCATCTGGTGCGGCTTGGCTACAGCTATCTTTCCCTGAAAGATGCTGCTTGGGATGAAGATACCAACATCTTTCCTGAGCAGTTCCGCTCTGCCATCGCCCGGATCAATCCGGATATGGATGCCGATGACATCACCCGCTTGCTGGCCGACGTCAAACTCCTGCTGGATAACGAAGACCTCGGTAAAGCTTTCTACGAAAAGCTCACCGAACGCTCCGGCATCCGCTTGATCGACTTCGAAAATTTCGACAACAACAGCTTCCATGTCGTCACCGAACTGACCTGCAAGAACGGCGACGATGAGTTCCGGCCAGACATTACTCTGCTCATCAATGGCATGCCGCTGGCCTTCATTGAGGTCAAGAAGCCCAACAACAGCGAAGGTGTGCTGGCAGAGCGTAACCGCATCATTACGCGCAGCCGGAATACGCGTTTCCGTCGGTTCATCAACATCACGCAGTTGATGGTTTTCTCCAACAACATGGAGTACGACGACGGCTCGCCGCAGCCCATCGAGGGTGCGTTCTATGCCAGCCCGTCGTATGACGCGCCGATCTTCAACTATTTCCGCGAAGAAGAAACGCTGAATCTGGTAGACCTGCTAGCCGATGAAGACGACGCGCTCGAAAATGAAGTGCTTCGGGACAACAACCTCAATGTCATCAAGCACAGCCCAGAATTCATCAGCAACAAATCGCCCGACACGCCGACCAATCGGATTTGCACCTCGCTGTTTAGCCGCGACCGCCTGTCATTCCTTCTGCAATACGCACTGGTCTATGTGAACGAGGCCGACGGCCTGCACAAACACGTTATGCGTTACCCGCAACTCTTCGCCACCAAGGCGATAGAGCGAAGGCTCGATGCTGGTGTGCGCAAAGGCATCATCTGGCACACCCAGGGCAGCGGCAAAACCGCGCTGGCCTATTACAACACGCGCTTTCTCACCGATTACTTCCAGCGCCGGGGCATCATCCCAAAGTTCTACTTCATCGTTGACCGAATAGACCTGCTCATCCAAGCGCAGCGTGAGTTTACCAGCCGTGGTCTGACGGTGCACACCATCGACAGCCGCGATGCCTTCGCCCGTGACATCAAGGCAACTCAGGTACTGCACAACCATTCGGGAAAACCTGAAATTACCGTCGTCAATATCCAGAAATTCGAGGATGACCCGGATATGGAGCGCACCGAGGATTACGACGTCAGCATTCAGCGCGTCTACTTCCTCGACGAGGTACACCGCAGCTACAACCCCACGGGCAGCT
>JANPNT010000355.1:0-3262 GCA_031427655.1 Burkholderiales bacterium | reverse complement strand
GTCGGCTTGCCGGGCGGCAACACGCCGCGCAGGCTGGGCCACAGCGGCACCAGGTTTTGCGCGCGCAATTCGGCCACGTATTCGGGCGGCAGATCTTCGATGCGACCTAGATCATTCATGAAGTTTTCCTTGGGGTCAGATGGCAAGAATGGTTGCCCATCCTCGTTCGGACTGAGGTGTCGAAGTCCAGCGCAGGATTTCGTTACTTCAGCACGAACGGGGTCTGGTTGTGTTCGAGGTGAAGCGAATACCGGGCTGAGGCCAGGAATGTCAAAAATCAGTATGCTTTTGATAAGTATACTGATGAAAAGTGTAGTGATAGATTTAAGCTCGATCAAGTCGGTTCCAACTCGCATTCCCGCCATGCTGACGTCAATCCAGGGCCAAACCGCTGATGAAGAAAACCCAGCCGATGCGCGTCGAATTCGACACCTTGCCCGGTCATCAAATCAGGCGCTTGCACCAAATTGCGGTGGCGATTTTTTTGCAAGAAAGCGACGCGCACGGCCTCACACCAGTGCAGTACGCCGCTATGCAAGCCGTAGCCAACGCGCCGGGGTCTGATCAGCGCACCCTGGCCAGCACGGTGGGGTTCGACACCTCCACCATCGGCGGCGTGATCGACCGGCTCGAAGCCCGTGGCCTTATCGTGCGCAGTGCCTCACCCAACGACCGCCGGGTGCGCCTGTTGACGCTTACCGCGGCGGGCCGTGCTCTCTTAGAGGCGGCCGTTCCCGCCATGCTTCAGGCCCAAGAGCGCATCCTCCAGCCCTTGCCTAAAAAGGACAGGGCTGAGTTCATGCGCATGCTGCAAGTGTTGGTCGCGGCGAACAACGAACTGAGCCGCGCACCGAGCGACGCGTCCTGACTGCGGTGGGCAAACCAGTGCGCAGCCCGAACCCCATCGCCTTGATTTCGAAGGGTGAGCGTTCAGGCCTCTGGCACCGCTGCATCGGCGACCACCGCACCGGCCAACGCCACCGCCCCAGCGCGCATCTCACCCCACAGCCGTTCGGCCCGCGCTTTCAGCGCCGCGTCCTGTCTGAGTTCAGACAACACTTCGCACGCACGCACCAATTCCCCGAGCCGGCCCAAGTACAGGCCAGCTTCGGCCTGCCCCACCGGCCCCCAGGCGCTCCATGACTCATTGGTTCGGCGCAGGCTGAGCTCGCTGAGGGCCGCGAATCTGTCGAATGCGTTGACCAAACGGCCTTGACAGAGCGCCAGTTTTGCCAGCAACGCGTAAGCCGCTACCTGTTGTTTAGCCCTCAAACAGCGATCTACGGCGCAGCCCAACAGCAGCTTGCCCAGCCCACCGCCTGGTTTGTCTGACCGACACGCCAGGCGGCGGCCGATGCGAAAACAAGGCAGCGCAAAGCGTGGCTTCTTCTTGCATCCCAGGGTCAATATTGGTTTGGCAGGGGGTGGGTCCAATTCGGATTGGCGCTGACAGCCGAACAGATCCAGATGCGCGTGAACAGGCGCATCTTCGTCAATCGCACCGGCGTGCGCGACGTGCAGAAACCCCTGGAGCCCAGCGACTTCGTGGCGGTGGTCTTGGCGATCGGCGGCGGTTGATGCTTCTGAGGACCCCCCGCACTGGGGCCTGTTGCGGCTGCTGGTGTGCGACTTTCTCGTTGTCGGCACTCAAGTAATGCCCCCGACGGGCCGACAACTCGGGTTCCACCCGGCGTTGTACCGCCAGGAAGTCCAACCTGTGGGTCGCGCTCAGCGTTCACCACGTACCGAGTCCAAAGCCATGCGTTCATTCCAACACCTACCGACCCGGCGTGCCCTGGTTTTGGGCCTGGCCCTGGCCGCGCTAACAGGACTGACAGGGCTCTACCCCACGGCCGCCGTCGCCCAGGAGAACTTGCGCGTCACCGGCACCGGCAGCGCCACTGGCGGCATGCAGTTGCTGCTGCAAGCCTTCTTGCGCACCCACCCGGGGGTTGCCGGCGAGGTGCTGCCCGCGCTGGGCAGTGCGGGCGGCATCCGGGCGCTGATCGATGGCAAGATTGAGGTTGCTGTTTCCAACCGCGCACCCAACGACAAAGAGCGCGCGCTGGCGTCGCTGCAGGCCATTACCTACGCCCGCACCCCGCTGGTGATTGCCGTGCACAAGAGCCTGGGGGTCACCGCGATAACGTCTGATCAGTTGGCAGCCCTGTACGGCGAGGGTGCGCCCACCTTTGCCAACGCCCGCCGTGCACGTGCGGTGCTGCGGCTTTCTGACGCCACCGACACGGCGATCGTCAAGTCGATCAGCCCTGCAGTGGCTGCGGCGATCGACGCGGCAGCGGGCCGCCGAGGCGTGCTCGACGGCACCACAGACAGCGATACCGCCGATCTGCTGGAGCGCACACCGGGCGCCTTTGGTCCCAGCACCCTGTCCCTTATCGAAAGCGAAAGCCGGCCCTTGGTGGCGTTGACGATTGACGGTGTGACGCCCTCGCTGGCCAACCTCGCCAATGGCACCTGGAAGCCACACAAGCCGCTGGTCATGGTGGTGCCTGAGAAACCCGGCCCGCTCGTGCAGCAGTTCGTGACATTCGTGCAGTCAGCCCAGGGCCGACGGATCATGGCCGCCGCAGGCCATGGGCAACCTTGATTCAAGGCGCGGCATGGCCACTGTGCACCGCCAACAGCAAGCTCGCACGCAAACTCGCAGGAAGGTAATCTGATGCGCACCCAGCTGGCGAGCGAATCGACTGAGGTCTTATTGCCAAACCCCGGCGGTCTGGGCAGTGCAGAGGTGCAAACCGGCCTGGATGCGCAGCGCACGGTCTGCCGTTTGCGCCTGGCCGCGTGGTTGATGCCGCTGCTGATTGCGGTGCTGCTGCCCACCATGCAAGTCATGAAAACGCTGAGCAATCTGCGCAGCGGGCTGCAACTCGAGGCCCAGCAGTTGGCCGACACGATGTCAAAGAATGCGGCGCGCCAACCGGAGTTGTGGCTGTACAGGATTAACGGCCTGGTCAATGAGCTCGAGTCCGTGCGCCAGCGGGGGCACGTGAATGCCCTGCGCTTGCTGAATGAGCGCGGCGCCGAGCTGGCCGCCGTGGGCACCTGGGGTGCACGCTCTGCATTGAGCGAACGCGCGCTGGTGATGGAATCGGGTGCCCACGTGGCCACCTTGGAACTGCAGGTCGACGCCCTGAGTGCCGTGCGCGACGCCGCGCCCGCAGCAGTTGGCAGCCTGGTGCTGGCGCTGCTGACCTGGTGGCTGATGGTCAAAGTGGCGGTGGGCTCGGTGGCGCGC
>JANPNT010000354.1:0-26853 GCA_031427655.1 Burkholderiales bacterium | reverse complement strand
GGTGCCTGTCGCGCCAGTACTGCCGTCACTGCTATCTCGCGCAGAAATTTTGGTCGGCGATCCGCTGTAACCTGAAGTCCGCGACAAATCCAGCACGCTCAGCCCAGTGATCAAAGAATTATTGCCAAACTTTGATACGGCCGAAGTAGATGACACCGCGGCACATCAAACGCGCCGTTGGACATGCCGGTTGCGAAATCAATGAAATTCAACCAGTACTCTCCGCCCTTGCCGCAAGCACTGGTGTTCGGGACGTTGGTACCCGCCACCAAGGTGGTGCCCAACAAAATCATGTCGATGTTGTTGCGCTCCCCTGCGTCGGGCAAATCGATAACCCAGCCGTCTTTGAAAGCGCATCGCGCGGGTTGTGCCGCGTCACAGTCCACCGTGCGAGTCGAACCCGACGTGCGTGCCGCACTGCTGACGACCATGGGTTTCATTGAGCCACGCAAATTGGCGTAAACCGGGCTGCCGGTGAGCTTGTCGACAATGCCGTAGATCGACTGGGTTTGGGTGTCGCTGACATCTTGAGCACCCAATAAACGCCCGGTACCGACAAACACCATGGGCTTGCCATCCAGTTCGGCCAGTTCAGGTCGGGTGGTGATCGGCTGAGTCGAGCCACTGCTGTCTTTGGCCTGCCCGAGCAAAGTCGCTTCACGGCCTGCGGGGAGTTCGGTGTCGTTCACGTCAAAACGCCAGATGTTGCCCAACATGTCGCCGCCATAGGCTCGCACTGCGGTGTTGCTGACCGAGGCGTCATCGATAAACACGTTCAACTGTCCCAGATTCGACGGCGTGGTGGCATTGCCCGCACCTGTCTCGATCTTGTAAAGAATCGCTCCGGTTTTTGCGTCCAACACATACAGGTAGCCACCACCGTCACCGGACAAACCAGCACCTCGAACGTTGTTGTAGCCCGAAGTCACCATCACCACCCATTTGCCGGTGGCCAGTTTGGTGATGATAGGTTTCCCAAAACTCAAGCCCAGGTGACAGTCGGCACCCGCCGTGCTCGCATTGGTTGCGTCAAAACAAGTGGTGCTGAACTTGAACTCCCACTTCGCCACCGGATTGACCGGATCGGTGATGTCCAGCGCATAAAAGCTCTTGCCACCTGCGTTCAAGCCACCCACCAACATGGTGCTCCACTGTGAGGACACAGAGTCGTACACGTCACCCACAACAGGCGAACCGTCCACAAAAAACTGGTGGTTTTTTGCGTAGTTTTTATCGGCCAATTTGTATAACTTGGGCAGAACCTCAGAAGGTATGACGGCCCAGGCCTCTTGACCACCCAACAGCGGGTCGGCGGGAGTGCTGCCAGCGTAAAACGCGTGCAGCATTCCGTCGTTTGCGGCGGTGTAAACCATCGCTGTGCGACCAGACTGCGCTGACTTGAATGCCGAGTAGCCCGCGTCCAAGTACTTAGCGCGCGGCTCTTTGACGTACACCGGTTGCCCGCCAATGATGTCGCCCAACCGAGATTCGCGTTTGCGATAGAGCTTGCCCAAATCACCTGCTTTAAAGTCTTCCAGGCCGCTCTGGCCGCGCAGGAAATTTACCAAATTGGCACCCGCGGCCTTTTCTTGCTGACCACCGCTGCCAGCGGTCATGGAAGGGAACTGACTGAGGAGCGCCACTTCGGAGGCGTCGAAATTGAGCATCTCGGCCGGGTTCAATCCGTTACGAACGCTTCCCGTGGGCGCACCGTTGCCATCACAAGCAAAGCTATTCGCACTGAAGTCCGCGAGGCTGGTGCTGGCACCAGATCGGATGACGTAGATATTGCGGTTGTCGCAAGCACTGCCCAGCTTGGTGGCAAGCCTGTCCTTGGCCGACCACGCGTTCGTTGCCGCCAACGCGCCGGTGGTCAGGACAATCTCGCTGGCGGTCACGTCACCCGTCCAATCACCCGTGACGTAACTTGAGAAGAACACAAAGTTGTCCCCCGCCACCGGCTGAGCATTCGACACTCCAGCCGCGGCACCGGCCGAAGGCTGCTTGTCGATCGATGCCAGCGCGTCGGCCAAGCCGGAAACCAAGCTGTCGGAATCACTCGCGCTGAAGTACTGGCCACGCCCGTTCACAGCGGTGTGCCAAAAGTCATCGATGGAGCGAGGATTTTCCCAAGCACCGTAGTTTCCAGGGCCAGCATTCGCAGCAGGATCGGGCCACAGAGGCCAACTGCGAGCTCCCGTGCGCAGATCTGCGAAGTCACCCGTCAAGGTCGCGGCGCTCTTGTAATCGGCCAAATAATTCAAGGTTCCCGACACCCCCAGCGCGACGGTGAAGGTGGTCATGTGCTGCCATTTGGCAGTGTCCGCCTCAGGGCCAGTGCCCACAGATGGAACGCCTTCTTCGGGCGTGTTGGGCATGCTCGGCCGCAGATCCGTGGCGTAGTAATACTGGGCAACGTCTGCCAACGCGTTCACGCTGCCATTGGCCGAGCCGGTTGCGATGACAGAGGTTGCGCAAGGCCAAGCAGTGCAACCCGCAGGCGGATTGGGGCCAGGCTTTCCGCTGCCAGACGGGCCAGCAGTGGTCGACGGTGCCGTGGCGTAGGTTGACAAAGGTGGTTCACTGCCCGGGGCAAAACAAGACCCGGTCATGTCGCCACTGCCGGTAGTGGTCGGTCCGTTCACAGCGGGAGCACCCAACATGCCATTGGTCCTCACAGTGGTGGTGACCGTCCGCTGCGTGATGAAACTCACCTTCTTGCCCGACACCGCTGTGCAGATTGTTGCGGTGTAGTTGTTGGCTGCGCTGGCCGGATCGGCAGCGCAGGCAGTGTTCAGCGTGGGGCCGGTAGCAACCGTGCGGCAGGTGGTGCCCGTCCAGTTGTTGCCAGCGCTCGCAGGACCGGCCAAGCAGCTTGCCGCAGGTACATCGGTTGCGGCCACGGTGTTGCAAGATGTGGTGGTGTAGCCATTGCCCGAGCCCGGCCCGCTGGCGTTGCAGGTTTGAACCGGCACGTTGCTTGTGGTTGGGTTGGCGCAAGTTGTAGCAGTCCAGGAATTGCCAGCATCGGCGGCCCGTGGCGTGCAGGCGGCCACCCCGGTTGGGCCGTTAACTGTCGAGGCGCAGGTGGTGGTTGTCCATTGATTGGCCGATGTGGCTGCCGCCGCAGAACAGCTGGCCGCGCCAACGCTGGTGTTGTTGTTGCCGCAAGTGGTGGCAGTCCACTGGTTGCCCGACCCTGCGACCGCAGCAGTGCAAGTTTGAACCGGCACGTTGGTGGTCACCGCAGGCGAAGGGCAGGTGGTGGTTGCATAACCGTTCCCAGACGTCGGGCCTGACGGATTGCAAGACGAAACACCGACGTTGGTAGTAACCACCGATCCACACGTTGTGGTGGTCCAGCCGTTTCCACTGGTCGCTGTAACCGCCGTGCAACTTGCGACAAAGGTGGCCGCTGGGTTGTTGACCGAGCACAAGGTGGCCGTGTAATTGTTGCCTGCGACGGGCGAGACCGGGGTGCATGTTTGAACCGGAGTGACGCTGCCCACGATTGGAGCGGGGCATGTGGTGGTCACCCATGAATTGCCCGAAGTGGCACCCGACGGCGAGCAACTCGCCGCAGGTGTGCTCACACTGTCGTTCGTGCCGCAAGTGGTGGTCGTGTAGCCATTCCCAGAGGTAGGGCCCGAAGGCGTGCAGGTTTGCACTGGCACGTTGGCGGTGTTGTTGGTGCTGCAGGTCACGTTTCCAGCCGGCGTGCATGAGGCGACGGGCGTTGAACTGGACGTGGTGCTGCAGGTAGTTTGTTGCCAGCCGTTGCCAGACGTGGCGGTCACTGGCGTGCACGAAGCGACCGTTGTGGGTCCGGTGACCACATTGGGGCAAGTGGTCGTGACCCAGTTGTTGCCCGACGATCCGGCATTGGGGCTGCAGGTGCCACTGGCCGTGGGGCCGGTGGTAGCGGTGCGGCACGTGGTGGTGGTCCAGTTGTTGCCGCTGCTGGCTGACGATGGCGAGCAACTGCTCACCGGCACGTCGGTGGTGGTGGGGTTGCCGCAGGTGGTGGTGGTCCAGGCGTTGGTGCCGCTGCGCGAAGAAGCAGTGCACGACGACACACCTGTCGGGCCGGAGGGGTTGCTACCGCAAGTGGTGGTGGTCCAGGAATTTCCACCCTTGGCACTGGAGGCGTTGCAGACGTCCACCCCGGTCGGGCCGGTGTTGTTGGGCGTGCAGACCGTGGCCGTCCAGTTGTTGCCTGAACTGGCCGAGGAGGCAGTGCAGGTTTGAACCGCTGTGGGGCTGCTGTTGTTGGTGGCGCAGGTGACGCTGACGAAATTGTTGCCAGGAGTCGGGCTGGCGGGCGAGCAAGACGCCACCGGCGTGTTGGGTGTGTTGTTGTTGGTGCCGCAGGTGGTGGTGGTGTAGTTGTTGGTCGAACTGGCGCTGCTGCTGGTGCACGTCGCCACGGGCACGTTGGTCGTGTTGTTGTTGCCGCAGGTGGTGGTTGTCCACGAGTTGCTCGACGACGCGGATTGCGCTGAGCACGAACCCACACCGGTTGGGCCGCTGTTGTTCGTGCTGCAGCTTGTTGATGTGTAGTTGTTGCCCGAACTGGCCGCCGTGTTAGTGCAGCTGGCCACCGCCGTGGGGCCCGAGGTGACGTAACTGCAATTGGTAGCGGTCCAGTTGTTGCCCGAATTGGCGCTCGCTGGCGTGCACGACGTCACCAGGGTCGGCGCTGTCGAAACGTTGCCGCAAGTGATGGTGGTGTAGTTATTTCCTGAGGTGGCAGATTGCGGCGTGCAACTCGACGCGCCGTTCGGCCCGATCACCGAGCTGGCACACGAGGTTGTTTTGTAGCCATTGCTTGAGGTGGGTGACTCAGCGGTGCAACTGGCCACCAGGGTCGGCCCGGTCGTGGCGGTGGAACACGTTACGAACGCACTCGGCGTGCAGGTCGGCGTGAAGCTGCAAAGCTCGGTGCTCGCATCGCAAGACGTGGTTTGCGAGGTGGACTTGCTAACCTGAGTGGAGGTGGTGGTGATTTGGGTGGTGCTGCGCGAAGCCTGCGAGGTGCTGGAGAGCGCCTGCGTGGTGGAACGCGTGATCTGTGTGGTCGACTGCAAGTTTTGCTTTGACGTCAACAAATTTTGAGTCGTGCTGCTCAACGTTTGCGTCGTGCTCTGCGTAGTTTGCGCCGTGGTCTGGGTGATTTGGCTGGTGCTGCGCAGAGGTTGCGAAGTGGCGATTTTGAGCGCGGTGACCGTTTGCGTCGGTTGTGTGGTCGTCGCAATGTTTTGCGAGGTGCTTTGCAAATTTTGTCGCGTGGTTCTCAGAATCTGCCTGGACTGACTCAAATTCTGTGTGGTCGCCAGTGTGATTTGTGAGGTGTTGGCAAGAGCCTGGTAGGTACTTTGAAGACGCTGAGCGGTGTTTACTGAGGTTTGCGTCGTGGTCTGTGTGACTTGGTTTGTAGACTGCTGCGTTTGCACTGTGCTGGCCAAAAACTGCTGCGTGCTGAGGTAAAAAAAGCTCCCGCAGGCGCTGTAGGAATAGGTGTTGCGGTTGTCTTCGACCACGCCGGTGCCGTCGGGGTCGCCTTCGTACATCGGGCGAGGTGTAAGTGGGTTGGCGAGGTTGTTGTCCTGGTTTCCCACCAGTGTGACGCCGTCAAGTTGCACAGGTCCACCACCCGAGGTTTCGCCCTGGGTGTTCCAGTAGCCATCGGTGGTCATGATGGTGAAGTTTTGCTGGCAAGAGTATTGAACCGGGTCACCTGTCATGCCGGTGTTGATGCCGTCTTGCTTGCCGCCGTAATGGCGGCCCACGCGCGCCAAGCCTTCACGTGCCGGTGAAGAACCACCCGGAATTTGCGCGAACAGCTTGTTAAACCAACTGGTGCGCTGGGTAGAGTTGAAGTCGTTGATGGCGAGGTATTTGCCTTGGTCAAAAGTGCCAGAGGTCGGCAAATTGTTCGGGCGCACGGTGATGAAACCAACCCGGTAGGTGTCGGTCAAGGGCGTGAAAGCCAAGCTGGCGGCGCTCTTGGTCAGGCTGATACGGGTGCGGTAAAAAGAATACCAACTGGCAAAGTTGGCACGCTCGTCGACGCCGGTCACGTTTGCAATGCCCGAAGTGGACGTGACCAAGCGGCGATACCACATGCCCCCGCCTGTCGCACTGCGGTCAGCGCCGGTGTCAAGGTCAGCGCACGCCGGGTGAGCGTAGCCCAGCATCAGCCCAGAGCTATGCACGTAGTAGTAGGCAGCTTGCGGCGTGTCACCGGTTGCTCCGGTGTTCCGCAGCGTCTTGCCAGCGTAAGCCTGAAACGCTGAAGATAAGTTCACCGTGGATTGGTCGGTGGTGTCCGGCGATGCAAAGTAGGCCACGTATCCGGCGTAAGGCGCTGAGGTGAATGAGGGTGTTGCGAACAAACTGCCGTCAGGCTTCTTGGGAGTGCGGTAAGTGGTTTTTGGGTTGTAGTAGAGCGCGTTGCACTGCGGGCTTTTGTAGCCCACGCTGCCCACGCCGATGGTGGTTTCCAACTCGTCGGGCATGTGTGTCCAGCCCATGGAACCCGAGGTGTCCATCAGCAACATGATGTTGGGCTTGACCAGGGCTGATCGGGCACTCGACATCGGCGTGCTCGAGATGTCTGCCAGCGCGGCGAATGCCGTGGGTGTCATGAATGCGCTGGTCAGGGCGAGTGTCAAACCCGCCCAGAAACGCAGTCGCGTGAAAAAGTGAATTGAGTGGTTCATGGTTTTCTTTCGTCGAATCGCTCAGTTCATGACAACCTGGACATAGCTCACAGTGTTTCGAGGACCGCTAACTCTGGTGGTGATTCGAAAGTAAGGCGACAGGCCCGTACTTGTGACGACGCCAGTGGGAAACCCCTTATTGGTGGGTTTCTCGTCACCGCTTCGCGAACAGTGTTGTGTAGGCGCGTTAGCGTCTAAATTGGGGAATTCGCAAAGTCGGTGAATCACGTAGCTGACGGTGTTGCCGTTGCCTGCATCAAAAGTCGGGGCCGTCGCGGTGAGCGCAGGAGCCACGAAGTAGCTGGCTGGATCGACATCAGCCTTGTGCCAAGACGAGTAGTAGCCCGCGCCCGGCTGATTCGATTGGAGGGTGGTGTTCGTCCGCAAGAAGGCGATCGCCGTCTCGGTGCCGATGTCCGCCACCGATGTGGCGTTTTGCTTGAACGCGAGGTTGCCCGCAATCGACACCGAGCCGCCCATTTGCCGCAGCATGGCCAAGCCCGCCAAGGTCATGAGAATGAGTACTGCCAGCGCCACGAACATGACCACGCCGCGCTGATTCGCAGCGCGTGAGTTGCCGTGTTTCAGGGCCTTCAAAGCGGCCTCCGTCATGGCGTGTTTCCCCAAATCATGTTGCGCAGGGGGATGACTTTTTCGTACACGCGGTAGCGATAGAAACGCCAGTTCTCAGGCACCACGTCGGTGTCGGAACGGGTGTCGGCACTGCCGGTCGCATCGACGTTGGTCATCACAAAGGTGCCACCCGCCCACGTCGGATTTTTTGAAGTGGGAGTCGGCGGCATGGCAATCGACGTTGATGCTGCCGCAACCGGCTTTTCGAACTGGCTGCTGCGAACCAACAAGGCCACGCGCACCGCACGCACTCGGCTCCAGTCTGTGGGTGCAGTGGTGACCCATTCGCTGTTGGCAATTTCGTTGTTGCCGTCGGCGTCCACGCCGTACTGCGCCTTCATGTTGATCACGCCGTCCGACACTTCAACTGCGGCCGTGCCCTGCATCTGGTTAACGCGGCTCAGAACTCGACCACCGGTGACTGACCAAACATTGAGTTGCGGAGCCGAACCCAGATTGAACAGAGTTCCCCCCGGCACGTAGGTGCCGGTGGTACCGGTGGAGACGTTGTAGCGCGGCGGCACTGCAGCGGCCGGGTTGGCAGGCTGATACGCCACGTCGGGCACGTAGGAACCCAAGCCGCTGTGCGACACCGACACCCGGTCTGGGTCGCTGTTGTCGGTGATCTGAATCAGTTCACAGGCGGTGCCGGACGCGGGTGCCAAGACGGCGACATCGCCCTTGCGCAAGCCCGTGGTGTCTTTGAATTGTTTGGCCGTGGGCGTGGCGCCCACGATGCGGGCGTTGTCGACGAAGAAGGAGGAATTACCTGCGAGTACCGTCAACGTGTCAGGGCCACCCGTTGCGTCCACGGTGAGATCAATGGGGCGCAATGGAAAGCTCAAGTTGCGACCGCCGCCCGACGTGTCAACGCCCGTGACGGTGCAACCCATGACGCCAGACGCTGCACGACCAAAGCCCATGCCTGCTTGCTTGATGTCGCGCTCCAGATTGAACATGGCCAAGGTGCCCGCGACTTGCGCATCACCGCCCGACACCGTGCTGCGCGTGTGGTTGTCCCAGATGGCCACGGTTTTGAAAATCACCAACAAGCCGACCATGCCAATGACAATGCCGACCAAAATTTCGACCAGGCTGAAACCTTGTTGGCGAAGCATGCGGCGGCGCGCTTGTTTTGCCAAAGCTACTGTTGAGGATGCCTGTGCATTCATGCTTCAGACTCCGTTCACAAAAGTGACTAGCGTGTGTCGCCGCATCGGCGTGCCTGTGGGGGTGCCAGGGTCTTTCCAGCACACCGTGATCTCAACGCGATTGAAACCGGCTGCCGTATTGGAAACGATGATCTGCTGGCCTGCGCTGACCGCCCCCGGCAAGCCAGGTGCACTGGATCCCACTGTCATCACCTCAGCCACCCAGTCTGTGACCAGCGAATTTCCAGACCCAGCGCCTGAAAACGCGCCGCAGACGGTGCCGGTCGCTTGATGCGCAAACGCTCCCAACGAAGTACGAAGCTCCGCCTCACGAACGGCCTGGGCAACGTTGTTGCTCCTGACCACGTTCAGTTCAATTCGGTTGGCCATGTTCTCGGCCAGGCGGGTGGCGTCGGTGCGGTAACGCGCATCTGACTGCGCGCCGATGGCCGTGCCGCCCATCGCGATCATTCCCAATATGCCGAGGCTGAAAATCAAAATCGCAATCAGCGCTTCAATGATCATGAAGCCGCTTTGATTAGCAAGAACGCGACGGTGTCGTACGAGCCGTGCTGGTGAATGTGAGTACAGAGGCTGCATAAACCGGTCTCGCATCAGAGCTGACAAAAGCGGCTGTCACCAGACGTGGCTTTGGGGTCGCACACGCCGATTTGTCCGCCGGGGCGCACTTGAATGCGCTGACAACGCATCGGTCCACTGACATCGGCGCAAGCGCCGCCTGCTGGGTTTTTGACATCCAGTGCCACGGTTTCACCCGAGACCACCGCACCAAAACCGTTGAACGTCAACATGCCGGAAAAGCTGCCTGGTGTAGGCGCAGTGACGCTGCCAAGCACCGTGACCGACATCGCTCCCGCCTGGCCGGAACCGTCAACCGCTGCCTTGCCTTCAATCAATGTAGGCGTGCCCGCATCGCTCCAGCGCACGACCCAATTCTTGCCATTGGCTGAACCTGACACACCCGCTGCCACCGATGAATTGGTAAGCACAAAGTCAACCGGCGCGTTCCTGCGTATGGCTTCGGTTCGGGCCGTTTGAATGCCCGCCACATAGCTTTTGGTGGCGCTGCTGAGCTTGGAGTTTTGAATCATCGTGGCGATCAACGGCGTGCCCACCATGGCCATGATGCCGACGATGGTCAACGCCACCATCAGTTCAATGATGGTGAAGCCGCGCATGTTTTTTGGCGTCAGCACGAACCGTCTTTCTTCATGACCCAGCCGCAATTGCCGTTGCCCCAACCGCTGAGCACGCCTGTGGTGGCGCGCGTGTTGTCTTGGTTGAGTGTGTAAACAAATCCAGTCATCGGGCCGGTGCCGGTGGCCGTGATTTGGTAGGCATTGGCCGCCAGCGTGGGGCAGGTGAAAGTGAAGTGATTTGCCACAGGCATCGGCGCGATTGAGCCGGTGCTGCAGGCAGCGGGCGTGGCGGCATAACTCCGGTTGTCTTGGAAGTACTGCTCCATCTTCACGCGCATGCCCGCGAGCCCGGCGATGCCATCGGTGATGCGCGAGCGGATCACATATTCGGAGTACGAGGGAATCGCGATGGCTGACAGGATGGCGATGATGGCCACGACGATCATGACTTCAATGAGGGTGAATCCGGTGTGACGGCGCATAGGGTTCTCGATGGGTTTCCTCAGTTTACGGACGGGATTGCCCTCGCTGAAGGCCGCGCCGACGAACGGATGGCGAAGCCGAGCGAGCGGCTTGCAAGATCATGGCGGTGACAACTAAGTCACGCCAACATGGGTTCTACGAGCCGCGCGGAGCACTGCTCTTGCGTGGTGATTGCGCGGTGCTTGTGTCGTGCTTACTCGCTGAACAAGCGAATCACAGCGGCAACGTCGGCGTCGGGGACGCCGCGCAGCACGGCTTTGCCGGGCGCGGCAATCAGTACAAATCGCGTCTCGCCGCCTTCTGCTTTTTTGTCCAAGCTCATGAGCTGCTGGTAGCGGTCAACGCCCAACGCAGGCGCGCGCACAGGCAGGCCTGCGCGTTCGATCAGGCGCTGAATTCGATGTGCATATTCGGGCGCGATCAGCCCCAGGCGCGCGGACAAATTCGCCGCGATGGCCATGCCGCAACCTACCGCTTCGCCGTGCAACCATTCGCCGTAGCCCAAGCCCGCTTCAATCGCGTGGGCGAAGGTGTGGCCGAAATTCAAGATGGCGCGCAAGCCGGTTTCGCGTTCGTCTTGCGACACCACCCAGGCTTTGATTTCGCACGAACGACGTATGGCGTAAGCCAGTGCCGTCGGGTCGCGGGCGAGCAGCGCATCAAGATTGATTTCCAGCCAGGCAAAGAAGGCGTCGTCGGCAATCGGGCCGTATTTGATGACCTCTGCCAAGCCGGCGATCAGCTCCCGCTGAGGCAGCGTGCTAAGCGTTGCAATGTCAGCCACTACCAACAAAGGCTGATTGAACACGCCGATCATGTTTTTCCCCATCGGGTGGTTGATGGCGGTTTTGCCGCCCACCGACGAGTCCACCTGGGCCAGCAAGGTGGTGGGCACTTGCACATAAGGCACGCCGCGCATGTAGCAGGCTGCGGCGAAGCCCGTCATGTCACCCACCACGCCGCCACCCAAGGCGAAGAGTGTGGTTTTGCGGTCGCAGCCCGACGCCAGCAGCGCATCAAAAATAGTGTTCAGTGTTTGCCAATTTTTGTGTGCTTCCCCGTCGGGCAGCACCACTTGGATCACCTTGGGGTAACGCGTGCTCAAAGCAGCGGCCAAGCGCTGCGCGTGCAATGGAGCCACGGTTTCATTGCTGACGATGGCTGCGCAGCTTGCGGCCGGCAAGCCTCCGTAAATGCTGGCGTCGCCAAAAACATCGGCACCAATGACGATGTCGTAGCTGCGTTCATCGAGCGCAATGCGCACGCGCTGGAGGTTGTGGTTCACAGTGCTCATAACTTCAAACTTACGACTTTGAGTGCTAGCTTATTCAAGCGGCATTGGCGCGGTGGGGTCAACAATGGAAGGCACGGTGTACGGGTCGATCACACCGGCCAACTCCAACTGCGTGAGGATCATCGTGACCAACACCGACACCGGTGGCCGCCCTGTGGCGATGTGGAAGTGTGCAGTCTCGCGGTACAGAGGGTCGCGCTGGTCATACAGCTCGCGCAAGCGGGCCAGAGGATCGTCGGTTTGCAACAGCGGCCGTTTCACATCAAAGCGCAAGCGGCGAATCAGGGACTCGGGCGTGGCCGTGAGATAGATGACTGTGGAATGCTCGCGCAGCTGGGCTCGGTTGGCAGGCCGCAACACCGCACCACCGCCAGTGGCCAACACGCCCGAAAAGTTGAGCGTCAAGTCGCTGAGAACCGCTTCCTCAACATCGCGAAATCTCGATTCGCCCTCACGCTCAAAGAAGCTGCGGATCGACTCACCGAGCTGCCGCTCGATCACAGCGTCGGAATCTTCAAACGCTTGGTTCAGACGCCGCGCGAGTTGGCGGCCGGTGCTGCTCTTGCCGCCACCAGGAAGGCCGATCAGTGAAATGAGCGGCACTTCACCGGTCAGTTCGGGTTGTTGCAGGCCGCAACACCATCATGGGACACCGGAGCGCCGCCAGGCACATCCGGGTAGAAAACACCATCTTTGGTCGTTGTCACCACACCGTAGGGGCTGTAAATAAAAGCCGGTGCGCCGGTGGCTGTGATGGCAGAGGCGGGAACCGGCAATATCTCAACCCAAGTTGCGCGGCCTTCTGTTCCACTGACGCCGGTTGCCGAGACAAGGATGCGCACCCGAGCCCACGAAGCAATGTTCTTGGGGTACTCAATTTGAACCACCGCGATACCGGAGGCGTTGGTTGTAGTGCTGCCGATCATCGAAATTGCTACATCGGACTTCCGAGGTTCCAGGGTGCCGTTGTGGTTGAGATCCTCCCCACTTTCCAGCACGCCGTTGCGGTTGATGTCTTCGTTGAAGCAGGTAGCTGGTGGAGGGAGTAGCGGCGTGCCGTTCGCGTCCAGCGGGTTGTTGGTCCAACCCGCGTACCGGTAGTACTGGCCTTTGTAGTAACGGTCTATGTCAATAGACGGCTTGATTTGAACGTTGGCCTTTGCAGCTCCGGACGCATCGACCACCAACACGACAAACTTTCGTTGGTAAGTAAGGCTGTCAGCACCGGTATAAACCTCTTCGTTGCTGCCTATCGTTACTGCCAAGGGGTCAGAGGCGATCGTGATGGAGGTTGATGTGCTCGAAGGCGCGGTCGCGCAGGACGTGAAATCGGTGAGGCCGTAACAAGCTCGCACCGTGACCCCGTCCGTTGGGCTAGACCGCGAGCCTGGTACGTAAGCCGTAGTCGCTATGCCGTTCGCATCCGAGTAAACGGCGTTGTCAGCAGTTGAAAAAACGCCGCCGACAGAGGCCGCGTCGCCCGCCAAGTCAAACCGAACACGCACATTTTTGATGGGTGCATTGTTTGCCCCAACAAAAAGCGCCCGGATCTCGATTCGGTTGTTCGTCGAAGCTGTGTTGGTGGAAACAACGCTCGGATTGGCAGAAACCGACGCCGACCGTACGGGGCCCACCGCCACCGGGATACCGTTCGATCCGCTGGCCTGAACTTGAACCGATTGGGTGGTTGAAACACCACCAGCCGTGGCAACGACGTCCAAAGCTCCAGCCGTGCTCGGCGCGGTGTAGAGATATTTGAACGAGCCAGCGGTGTCTGTGACACCTGTGACAACAGGCAGCGAGCCCGCCTGAACGCTCACAGCCTGCCCAGCCATGGCGGCGTCGTTTGCATCGATCAAGCGGAAGTCAACCCGATTGCCAGTGCTACCTGGCGTCACGATGGCTGGCACGGGCACGCCGGTCAGCTTTGCACCGGACACAGCAAAGGCGGCGGTTGCGCTGAGCGTGCCGCTGACTGCGGTCACAGTCACCACGCGGTTGGACTTGTCCGCGCCCGTTGAGATCGTCGCGGCAACCACTCCACCGGCATCTGTCTTCGCTCCGTTAACCGAGAACACCGCGTTGTTGTCAACAGCGAAGCTCACCGGAACGGCGGCGACGACTTGGCCACCATCTGAGGTCGCCGTGGCTGTTGCGGTGACGGTTCCTGCCCCAGTGTTAGAGATGTTCGTGGTGCTCAAAGTCAGCACCAGCTTCGTAGCGGTCAACGCACCTTGTATGGTCGGCCCACCGGATGTGACTGGATCAAAGCCAGATGTACCTGAAGAACCTCCGCCACCTCCGCACGCAGCAAGCACAAACAAAAACAGCAGCGAAACCAAAGGTTTGAACATGTTCATATCGAAGTCGATTGAGTTAACAGCAGCGATGCTTGCGAATCAACGCGCAGCTGAGCGATCTGTGACCACTTTGGGGGTCAGGAAAATCAACAACTCGGTTTTGTTGAGCGTGCGCGATTTGGTTTTGAACAGGTTGCCGAGGTAGGGGATGTCGCCCAGGTAGGGCACTTTGACTTCGTCGGTGCGGTCGATTTGCTCGAAGATTCCGCCGATGACGATGGTGCCGCCGTTTTCGACCAGCACCTGCGTTTTCACTGACTTTGTGTTGATGGACGGAACGCCGCCGGTGACTGCGCCGACGCTGTCTTTGTTCAGCTCCACGTCCAAGATCACATTACCCTCGGGTGTGATTTGCGGGGTAACTTCGAGCTTCAAAGTAGCGTCGATGAATTCAACGCTGGTGGCACCGCTGGAGGTGGCCTTTTGGTAAGGAATTTTCGTACCTTGGCGTATCACCGCTTTTATTTGATCGGCAGTAACCAAGCGAGGGCTGGACACCACTTTGCCGCGGCCGTCCGCTTCAAGTGCGGAGATTTCCAAATTCAGGAAGCGGTTGGCAGTGGCTCCGAACAGCGACAGTGCAAAACTGGCAGCGTCGTAGCCGCCTTGAGCGCCTGCGGGCAAGTTGACAAATTGAGTGTCGTTGTAAGCCACCGAGCCGCCGGTTTGTTGGGTTTGACCACCCACTGCGCTCAAGTTGCCGCCCACGGTAACTCGAGTGTCACCGCCCAGGCCGTAGCCCGGCACGCCGCCGCGAACGCCGCGCAAATCAGAAGCACCCAAGCGAACACCGAGTGAGCGACCAAACTTGTCGTCGGCTTCGACGATGCGCGCTTCAATCAAAACTTGACGCACAGGGATGTCAATTTTGCTGATCAGGCTTTGCACTTCTTCCAACTTGGAAGGAATGTCGCTGACAAAGAGTTGGTTGGTTCGCGTCTCGAAAATCACGCTGCCGCGAGGCGACAGCATGCGACTCGCGTTGGCACCTGAATTCGAGCCTTGGCTTGAGTTTTGACCGCTCAAGCCTTTGGCGACTTCTTCAGCCTTGGTGTAGTTGAGTTGGAATGACTGAGTTCGAACCGGCTCCAAAGACGAGAGCTGAGACTTGGACTCCAACTCGGCCTTTTCTTTGGCCGCGAGCTCATCTTTCGGGGCTATCAAGATCACGTTGCCGGATTTGCGCAGGCCCAGGCTCTTGGCTTGAAGAATGATGTCCAGCGCCTGATCCCAAGGCACGTCTTTCAAGCGCAACGTCACGTTGCCGGTGACGGTGTCGCTGGTGACGACGTTGAAGTTGGTGAAGTCGGCAATGACTTGCAGCAGAGCGCGAACTTCGATGTTTTGGAAGTTCAGCGTCAGCTTTTCGCCGGAATAACCGGGGCCTTGCACCAGCTTATTCGGGTCGATCTTTTGAGGGCGTACTTCGAGCACAAACTGGCTTTCGCTTTGGTAAGCGCTGTGCTCCCAGGCACCACGGGAGTCAACCACCATCCGGACGCGGTCACCAATTTGGCTGGTGGTGACAAATTGAACAGGCGTGCCGAAATCGGTCACGTCCAAGCGACGCCGCAGGCTGTCAGGCAGGCTGGTTTTCAAAAACTCAATGACCAAACCCTGACCTTGCTGGCGAATGTCCACGCCCACTTGGTTGTTGGCCAAATTCACGATGACGCGACCCGCACCGTCATTGCCCTTGCGGAAGTCAACTTCCTTGAGTGGAAGTTGGCTGGTGTTGATGCTGGGCGCGAAACGCACGGGTTCAGCTGCGCTCGCTGTGGCGGTAGGCGCGCCGCCAGCTTCCAAGATCAGCAGCAAAGCTTTGCCTTGCAGTTGAGCACGGTAGGTGGTGGCTTGCTTGAGGTTCAATACCAAACGCGTGCGTTCCCCAGCTTGCGCCACGCTCACCGAGCGCAAGTTGCCTTGATTGATTTCGACGCTGGTTTTGCCCAGCGCATTGCCTACACCAGGCAAATCGATGGCAATGCGAGCGGGCGCTTGGATCGTGAACCCTGCAGGGATGGCAGTCAGCGGCTCGGACAATTCAATTCGAACCACTTCAACACCAGCTTGTTGGGTGCTGTTGATGGACTGAATCGTGTTTTCGGCCGACGCCACACCCGAGGCCCCGAGCGAAAAAACCAACACCATCGCAAACGCTGCCCATGGGGCACGCAGCTGACTCATCATTCGCTTCTCCTGAATGCTCTTCATCGCGCCTTCTCCTGCAGCTGGATCGCTGTGACCCGTTCGATCCATTCGCCCGCTGCGTCCTGAACGATCTCTCTCAGGGAAACATTGGTTTCAGAAATCTTGACAATCTTTCCGTAGTTCTGCCCAAGGTAGTCACCCGCCTTGACGTTGTGCAGCAGGTTATCGACCCGCAACAACGCAAATTGACGACCTTGCTTGACCACGCTGCCCACCATGCTCATGCTGTCAAGCGGATAAGCTTCAAGCGGCTCTTTGCGGCGATTGACTTCAGCGGCCAGCAAAGAGTTGGGTTGCCGCGCTTCTTGCTTCAGAGCCACGGTCAGTTTTTGGGTGCTGAAGGGCTCCACGGAGTTCATTGACGCGTAGGGTTGGGGATTGAACTTTTTCGGCTGAGTCAAAGGCTGAACGCTGGGCTTGACCTCGCGCTTTTGCTGCTCCATCCACTGCTGAAGCTCGTCTTGTTCGTCGCTGCAACCGACCATGGCGGTGCCAACCAGCGATGCTGAAAACAGTGCGATGACGCGCATCGTTGTACCCATCACAAAACGGCTCATTTCTTCGCCCCTGCTTTGGCTTTTTCAGCGTTCACGCGGATCAGCTCCAACTCTGCCGTGTCCAGGTAGCGGTACGTTCGCGCAGTGGCTTCCATGAACAAAACATTGGGCTGATCTTTGTTTGCACCGATCGACAAGTTGTGCAAGGTGACGATGCGTGAGAGGTTGGCCACGTCTGCAGCGAAGGAGCCTATATCGTGATATCGGCCTGTCACGCGGATCGCAATCGGCAGCTCGGCGTAGTAGTCTTTGAGCACCACTTGGCCTGGACGAAACAACTCAAACTGCAATCCACGGCCCAAGCCGGCTTGGTTGATGTCGGACAACAGCGCATCCATTTCTGCTTTGCCTGGAAGCTGTTTTTCCAGCTGAGTCACATACTCTTCGACTTGCAATTTTTGCTTGCGCAGTTCGCCTAAATTCACCGCCTGACCGAGCTTGCTGCGGTAGTCAGATTTAAGCGTTGGCTCTTTTGCCCGCATGGCATCCAACTCATCGTGAGCGGTAGATAACAGCAAAAACCATCCGGCTGTGAGTACGGCGGCACCGAGCAGCAGCCAACTCGCCACTTTGGGAAGCAAAGGCCATTGACCTGGCTCGTTCGCGTTCAAGCCACGAAATTGCGAAGCTGCACCCTCGAAGACGGAGTTCAGATTCAAGCTGGCTGATTTACTCTGAGTGGCCATGGTTGCCCTCAAACTTTCTTGGCCGCAGCCGCTGCAGGTGCAGGTGCACTGGCCGGGCTGGCCGACGTGGGAATGGCGTCAGGCGAAACCAATTTGTCCTGAGGCCGCTTCACCGTCAAGCGCATCGAAAAGTCGAACAGTCGTTTTTGTTCCTTGTTGGCGGTTTGCACCGTCAGCGCCTTGATTTCAACCAATTCGGGTTTCACCAACCACTGAGAGTTGTAGGCCGTGTTGCGCAAAAACTCAGACACGCGTTCGTTGGTTTGCGCCACGCCGTTCACTGTGAGCACTTGGCCGTCTTGTTTCACCGCCGTGAAGTAAACGCCTTCGGGCGTTTGTTTCACCAACTCGTTGAGGACGTGAACCGGAACGTTGCGGTCGATTTGCAAATCTTCGACCGCTTTTTGACGCGCCTTGAGGGACTCGATTTCTGCGCGCAGCGTGGCAATGTCCTTGATCTGAACCTCCAGCTTGGTGATTTCAGTACTCAAGAATTTGTTGCGCTCTTGCTGCGTGGCAGTCATGCGCTGTACCCCCAAGTACCATGCGCCAACGAGCAACAAGCTGGCGATGGCTGCAGCGATCAGGGCGACGAAAAATGCGACTTTGCGGCGCTTGCGTTTTTCCTCCCGATGCGGGAGCAGGTTGATCAAAATCACTGCGCGAATCTCCGCATCGCCAGGCCACAGGCTGTCAGGTAAGACGATGCTTCACGGCGCAGCTTGCTTTCACGAACTGCGCTGCCGAGCTTCATTTTGTCGAAGGGATTGACGACCATCGATGCGAAACCTGTCAATTCGGTGACCCGGTCTTTCAAACCCGCCAACGTGGCAGTGCCGCCCGACAACATCACGTAATGAACTTTGTGGTGTGGTGTGCTGGTAAAGAAATACTGCAACGCGCGCCCGATCTCCTGCGACAGACTGTCTACAAACGGGTTCAAGACGGCGGTGTCGTAGTCTTCAGGCAAATCGGCGGAAAGTTTTTTTTGCTCGGCCTCTTCAAACGAGAAGCCGTATTGCCGAGAGATCAACTGCGTCAGCTGCGAACCACCAAACGCCTGATCGCGGTCGTAGAGCATTTCGTCGTCGCGCAGCACTTTCAGACTGGTGGTGTCAGCGCCAATTTCAAACAAGGCGACCAGAGCGTCTTTGCCTTCGTTCGGTAGGGCCGCGATCACGCGGCTCATAGCCAAGCGCGACGCGTGCGATTCGATGTCGAGAACCATGGGCTTCAGGCCAGCTGCCTCGGCCAAGCCCTGACGGTCTTGAACCCGATCTTTGCGCGACGCAGCGATCAAAACCTCCACGTCTCCGACGGACGTGGGGCTGGGACCAATGACGCAAAAGTCCAAGCTAACTTCGTCGAGCGAGAAAGGAATGTACTGATTGGCTTCGGTTTCGACTTGGAGCTCGAGCTCTTCGTCTCGCAGCCCAGCAGGCAGCATGATCTTTTTGGTGATGACAGCCGACTGCGGCATCGCCATGACCACAAATTTGGTGCGCGTGCCGCTTTTGAGCACCACGCGTTTCACGGCATCGGCGACCTCATCAAACTTTTCGATTTGACCGTCGGTGATCCAACCTTTTTCAAAAGTTTCAGATGCAAACCGCTCCAACACGAATTCACCTGATGAGTCTTGACCCAGCTCGACCAGCTTCACGCTGGACGAACTGATATCCAGACCGATTACTGGCGGATGTTTACGGCCCAACAAAGTGTCAAGAAAGCTCACTGCGCTTTTCTCCAAACCCAGACGTTGAAAATCGATGAAAACGGCACGAAACTCTTAAGAAGTTACTTGAATGCTAGCAGCAAAGCCCTTGAGCTACAGAGCGAATTGGCCGGTGATGACCGCCCTAACGTTGCAAATCTCACACCCCCGATCTATGTACTTATCGTCACTTAACCAAGCCGCTGGAGTGCAATTCGGAACCGCAGAACCTGCAATTTGAAAGCGTTCGTGACTGGCACCTGGCCTTTCTATAATTCCTTACTTCAACCTTGGAATCTCATGACCGAATCTGATCGCGCGAGCGCATCGCGCGGCGACCCCTACCGACGCGGCACTTCGACCGGATCCAACGCAGCAACTGGCTGGGCAGATTGGGGTTTGCGCATGGGCACCTGGGCGCTGGGAATTTTGGGAGGAATTCTGTTGTCTTTGGTCTTGGTGTTGGGCATCGCCTTGGCTGTGGCGTATCCCAACCTGCCCGAAGTGACAGGTCTCGTGGACTACCGACCCAAGTTGCCGATGCGAATTTTTTCGTCAGACGGCGTCATGCTGGGTGAATACGGCGAAGAGCGACGCAACTTCCTGCCCATCAACCAGATTCCCAAAACGATGAAAGACGCGGTCTTGGCCTCGGAGGACGCGCGCTTCTATCAACACAGTGGGGTCGATCTGAAGGGCGTGTTGCGTGCGGGTTTGGCGCAGTTCAACCGTTCGCGCAGTCAAGGCGCGTCCACGATCACCATGCAAGTGGCACGCAACTTCTACTTGTCTACCGAGAAAACCTACACGCGAAAAATCTACGAAATGCTGCTGGCCTTCAAAATGGAAAGCATTTTGACGAAGGACCAAATTCTGGAGGTCTACATGAACCAGATTTTCTTGGGTCAGCGTGCTTACGGCTTCTCGGCCGCCAGCGAAACCTACTTCGGCAAGCCTTTGAAAGACATCACCATAGCCGAAGCCGCGATGCTCGCCGGCCTGCCGCAAGCGCCCTCTGTCTACAACCCGTTCACAAACCCAGATCGAGCGGTGAAGAGTCAACGGCTCATCATTGACCGCATGCTGGAAAACAACTTCATCACGTCGGAGCAAAGAGACAGCGCACGCGCTCAGGTGATGAGGTACCGCGAACCTGACGAGCTGCCGATTCATGCTGAATATCTTGCCGAGGTGGCCCGTCAAATGATGTTCACCCAGTACGGCGAAGAGGCCTACACGCGAGGCTTGAATGTGCAGCTCACGGTGAATTCGGTGACGCAAATGGCGGCCTATCGCGCGCTGCGCAAAGGAATCATGGACTACGAAAAGCGGCAGGTCTACCGTGGCCCTGAGGCTTACATCGACCTGCCCGCTGACCCCAGGGAAGTTGACACTCGCATCGCCGAAGCACTTCAAGATTACCCGGACAACGATGAGTTGAAGGCAGCCGTCGTGATGGAGGCCAGCCCGCGCAAAGTGGTTGCCGTGCTTCAAACAGGCGATTCGGTCACCGTGACCGGCGAAGGCTTGCGCCCGGCAACCTCAGGGCTGGCCGACAAATCCAACCCGAAAACCCAAATTCGCCGAGGCGCAGTCATCAGGCTGGTGAAGGCAAGCCGAGGCGAATGGACTATTACCCAGCAACCCGAGGTGGAAGGTGCCTTCGTGGCCATGGACCCTCGCACGGGTGCAGTGCGCGCCATGGTCGGCGGCTTTGACTACTCGAAGAGCAAGTTCAATCATGTGACGCAGGCGTGGCGTCAACCAGGTTCCAGCTTCAAACCTTTTATTTATTCGGCCGCACTGGAGAAGGGCTTCACCCCGTCCACGGTCATCAACGACGCGCCGCTGTTCTTTGATGCTGGCGCCACCGGGAGCCAGCCCTGGGAGCCAAAAAACTACGACGGTCGGTTTGAGGGCGCGATGACCTTGCGCAATGGTCTGGCCAAGTCGAAAAACATGATTTCGATCCGCATATTGCAGGCCACCGGCACCACTTACACCCAAAGCTGGCTCGCAAAGTTTGGCTTTGATGTGGAAAGGCATCCGCCTTACCTGACCATGGCTTTAGGCGCAGGTGCAACCACCCCATTGCAAATGGCGTCGGGCTACGCTGTGTTCGCCAATGGCGGCTACCGCGTCAACCCCACGCTGATTGCCAAAGTCACCGACGGCAAAGGCAATGTGATCAACGAAGCGCACAGTGCCCCGTTAAACGAAAGCTCGCGCGCCATCGATGCGCGCAACGCGTTTGTGATGACGAGTTTGCTGCAAGAGGTGACCAAGACAGGCACCGCGACCAAAGCACGCATCGAACTGAAACGCACTGACATTTACGGCAAAACCGGCACTACCAACGATTCGATGGACACCTGGTTCGCAGGTTTTCATCAGAGCCTGGTGGCGGTTGTCTGGATGGGCTACGACACGCCACGCAAACTGGGCGACAAAGAAACCGGCGGAAGCTTGTCGCTGCCAGTGTGGATTGACTTTATGAAGACTGCGCTGAAGGGCGTCCCTGTGCAGGAACCCACACCGCCCGAAGGCCTGATCAATTCAGGCGGTGAATGGTTTTACGAAGAGTTCACCCGCGGCACAGGCGTGCGCAGCTTAGGCTTGGAAGACAGAATGCCTGCGAGCACCACCGCACCCGACGAGGAAGAAAAGTCGAGCATTCTCGACTTGTTCAGGCGCTGAGCGCTGGTTTGGCGCTGGTTTGGCGCTAGTTCAGCGCCTGCTGGGCGCTCGCTGGGCGCTGGCTGGGCGCTGGTGGGCTGAATCAGCCCGCAGGCACGAAGCGCAAGTCTTGACCGCTCTGTGCCGAGGCACAAATCGACAGCACATCGAAAAACTCTCGGCTGTCCTTGGTGTCGTGCCATTTCGCATTCACAAATTTGAAGTGAAACCCACCGGATTTGGCAGCCAGCCACAGCTCTTGCAGCGGCGGCTGGAGGTTGATGATGAGCTTGCTGCGGTTCGGCAGCGTCAACTCCAACAGACCGCCGGTGCGGTGGGAATCGATGTCGATCACGCCGTGCTCCAACCAGCGGTCGGTGGTGGCCTCAATGCTGCCCAACACAGCCGCAGTGAAGGCCGCGTAGTCGGCAGCGGACAAAATGTGGGCGGAAGGTTCGGGTGTCATGGTCGGTAAACTTATTGAATGGAAAAATCTGCTCGAAGTCTAGCCTCGCTGATATTCGTGATGTTCACGATGTTGATGCTCTCAGCGTGCGGCCAAAAGGGGCCGTTGAAATTGCCACCTGCCATGAATTCAAACAGCTCAACCCCACCACCACCCGCGCCTATCGCCATCACGCACTGATTGACAGCCGACCTTCCTGCGCCGCGTGGCAGGCGATCTGCACACCGCAAATGCTCAGCAACGCGGGTCGTTCCGACTTGCACCGCGCATTGGCCAACGGACAACGCGGGTGAAATGAGCAGCCGCTGGGCGGGCTGAGCGGGTTCGGCACCTCGCCCTGCACTGGTGTGCGTGCACGGCCTGACATGTGGATGTCGGGAATCGCGTCGAGCAGCATGCGCGTGTAGGGGTGTCGCGCCGCGCGGGTCTGCGGTGCAAACAGCGTAGCTTTGTCGGTCAGCTCAACCAAGCGCCCCAAGTACATGACACCAACGTTGTCGCTGACATGACGCACCACCGCCAGGTTATGGGAGATGAACAAGTAGGTCAGCCCGAGCTTGCGCTGCAGGTCTTTCATGATGTTCAGCACCTGCGCTTGCACCGAAACATCCAACGCCGAAGTGGGTTCGTCGCACACTAAAAACTCGGGCTGCGTGGCCAGCGCGCGGGCGATAGAGATGCGTTGGCGCTGCCCGCCTGAAAACTGGTGCGGAAATTTCGTCATGTCGGCTGCCGCCAAACCCACCGACATCAGCAACTCGCCAACCTTGGCCTTCAAATCAGCCGCGTTGGTGATGAGGCCGTGCTCGGTCAGCGGCTCGCCGACGATGTCGAGGACTTTCCAGCGTGGGTTCAGGCTGGCGTACGGGTCTTGAAAAATCATTTGCATGCGTCGGCGCAAAGCCGAAGCACCTGGGCCTTTGAGCGTGTCTGCGATGCCTTGACCATCGAACAACACTTGGCCTGCGGTGGGCGCATACAGCCCGACCAGCAACCGCGCCACGGTGCTTTTGCCGCAGCCAGATTCTCCGACCAAGGCCAGCGTTTTGCCACGCTCGACCTGGAAGCTCACACCGTCTACGGCGTGCACAAACTGCTTGGTTTTGCGCTCGATGACGCGGTTCAACCAAGGCGCGGAAACGTCGAACGATTTGGCGAGGTCGCGCACCTCGACCAGCGGGCCATGCTTTGTCAGATCGTTCATGCGGCGCGTCCCGGTCGGTCAGCATGCAGCCAGCATGCGGCCCGGGGTTGCGCCTGCAGCCATCAGCTCCGGCCGCTCGACCTTGCAACGATCGAAGACTCGGGTACAGCGCGGGTTGAAGGCGCAGCCTTTGGGGATGGCGGTGAGGCGCGGCATCGCACCGTCAATTTGCAGCAGGCGTTCTCGGTCTTCGTCCATGGCGGGAATCGATCCCATCAGGCCGGCGGTGTAGGGGTGGGCAGAGGCATGAATCAAGTCACGCACCGGGCCGATCTCGGCCACGCGGCCTGCGTACATCACAGCCACGCGGTCGCAGGTTTCGGCGATCACACCCATGTCGTGAGTGATGAGCATGACCGCTGCGCCGTGGTCTTTGCACAGGCGTTTGAGCAACGCGATGATTTGCGCTTGAATGGACACGTCCAGCGCGGTGGTGGGCTCGTCGGCGACGATGAGCTTGGGCTCCGCCGCCAGCGCCAAGGCGATCACCACGCGCTGGCGCATACCGCCTGAGAACTGATGCGGATATTGGTCAATTCGCTGCTCGGCCGCTTGAATGCCGGTTTCTTCCAGCAGCTTGATTGCGCGCCGGCGCGCATCGGACTGACTGACCGGAAGGTGCGCGCGGATGGTTTCAGTGAGCTGCTGGCCAATGGTGTACAGCGGGTTGAGCGATGTCAGCGGGTCTTGAAAGATCGCTCCAATCTGACGACCGCGCACCCTGCGCATTTCTTCGTAAGGCAGGTTATCAATGCGCCGGCCGTCAAAGCGAATCTCGCCGCCTGCCACCCGACCGGGCGGGTCGAGCAAACCAATGATGGCCGCACCGGTGAGCGACTTGCCCGCACCCGATTCGCCCACCACACCCAAGATTTCGCCGGGTGCGATCTGGAACGACACATCGTCCAATGCGACCAGGTTTCCGTGTCGGGTGGGGAACTCGACCCGCAGGCGATCAACTTCAAGAAGTGCTTTGCTCATTGGGCCGTCACATCAACGCAGGCGCGGGTTTAAAGCATCACGCAACCAGTCGCCCAGCAGGTTCACGCTCAGCGCGATCAGCACCAGAATCAGGCCCGGAAAAATGGTGATCCACCACTCGCCCGAGAACAAGAAATCATTGCCCACGCGAATCAAAGTGCCCAGCGAAGGGGACGTGGGCGACATCCCCACACCCAAAAATGACAAGGTCGCCTCGATGATGATGGCCGTGGCAATTTGGATGGTGGCGAGCACCATCACCGGTCCGAGCACATTGGGCAGCACGTGGCGGCGCATGATGCGCAGCGACGACACGCCGATCACGCGCGCAGCCTGCACGTATTCCTTATTGCGTTCCACCAAGGTCGAGCCTCGCACCGTGCGTGCGTATTGCACCCAACCGGGCAACGCAATCGCAATGATGAGCACCGCCAGCGCCAAACCGTCTTGCGCTTGAGGAAATAAAGCGCGCCCCACGCCGCTGATAAGCAAGGCAATCAAGATGGACGGGAAGGACAGCATCACATCGCAAATCCGCATGATGAAAGCGTCGGTCTTGCCGCCCATGAAGCCCGACAACAAGCCCATGGCAACGCCCACCAGCACCGACAAACCGACCGAAATCACGCCCACAAAAAGCGAGATACGCGAGCCGTACATCAGCACCGACAAAATGTCGCGGCCTTGGTCATCGGTACCCAGCAGGTACTTGGCGCTTCCGCCTTCTTGCCAAGCAGGTGGCAAGCGCGCATCGGCCAGTTCCAGCGTCGCCAAATTGAATGGCTCATGAGGCGCGACCAGGTTCGCAAACACGGCACAAAACATAATCGTGAAGGCCACCAGCGCAGCGCCCATGGCCACGGGCGAACTCTTGAAGCTGTGCCAAACGTCGCTGTCTCTGATCCGCTTGAGTAAGGTGGGGGGTGCGGTGGTGTTGGGGACTGCGCTCACGTCACTTGACCACGATCCATCGGTACGGCATGAAGTTGTCAGGCAACTGCGTCAGTTGAATGTTCTTCTTCATGGCCCACGCCAAGGACTGCTGATGCAAAGGCAGGTGGCCAATGTCAGACGCATGAATCTCAAAAGCTTCTTTGATCATGGCGTTGCGCTTGGGTTGATCAGTTTCACTTTGGATTTTCAACGTGAGCTCATCGATCTTGGGGTTGCTGTACGAACCCAAGTTGAACTGGCCCTGACCTTTGTCGGTCGGCGTGGCCAACAGTGAATTCAATATGTTGTGCGAGTCGTAAGTTCCTGCAGTCCACCCCAGCAAGTAAAAACTCGTATTGCGGCTCAGAATTTTCGGGAAGTAGGTGACTTTGGTTTCGGCCTGCAAAATGATCTTCACGCCAACGCGGGCCAAGTTGGCTGCAACGGCTTGGCAGATTTCACCGTCGTTGACATAGCGGTCATTCGGGCAGTTCATGCTGACCTCAAAGCCGTTCGGGTATCCAGCTTCTGCGAGCAATTTTTTCGAGGCCTCAGGGTCGTAAGGCAAACGCTTGTTCAGCTCAATCGGGAAGCCCTTGATGCCTGGGCCCGCCATCAACGCTGCCGGTGCTGACGCGCCGCGCATCACTCGCGACTTGATGGTTTCAATATCAATGGCTTGGTAAAAAGCTTGGCGAACGCGCTTGTCTTTGAAGGGGTTCTTGCCCTTGACGTTGGAGAACAGCAACTCGTCGCGTTTTTGGTCCATGCCCAAGAAAACGGTGCGCAGCTCTGGGCCTTGCATCACATTGAGATTCGGGTTCGACTTGATGCGCTCGACGTCTTGAAGTGGCACCGGCTCCATCACATCGATCTCGCCCGACAGCAACGCGGCCACGCGGGTGGCGTCATTGCCGATGGGCGTGAACACGACTTCGTCAACGTTCGACTCAATCGCCTCCCAGTAACGAGCGTTGCGCACGAGCACGGTGCGCGTCGTGGGCTGACGCTCCTTCAACCGAAACGGGCCCGTGCCATTGGCTTTGAAGCTGGCAGTGTTTTCGATGCCTTTGCGGCGGTCCACCGGCATGGTGGCTTTGTTGGTTTCGCACCAGGCCTTGTTCATCATGAACACCAGCGAAATCACATCCGGAAGAATGGGAAACGGGGCCAGGGTTTCGATCTCGACCACCAAGTCACTGATCTTGCGGACTTCCTTGATGGATGAGTTGTAGCTCTTCATGTCTGAGCCGTCACCAGCCGCACGCTTGAACGAAAACACCACGTCGTCGGCACTGAACGGCGCACCGTCGTGGAAGCTCACGCCTTTGCGCAGTTCAAACCGCCATACCGTCGGTGAGGTTTGCGACCACTTGGTGGACAGCGCTGGAATCAAACCGAGTTTCTTGTCGCGCCCGACCAAAGGCTCGTACACATTCGCCATGAAGCCGAGCTGCAGGGATTCATTCAGCGAATGCGGGTCCATTGACTGTGCATCGCCCTGATTGGCAACGCGCAACGTGACAGCGTTGGCGCTGCACAGCGTGAAGGCCATGGCCGCGATAAACACGGTTGATTTGCGTTTCATCGGTTCCTCCTCAAGCAGGTTTCGAGTGTTCAGT
>JANPNT010000353.1:0-3306 GCA_031427655.1 Burkholderiales bacterium | reverse complement strand
TTGTGAAGGGCAATCATCATGGCAGTCGGACTCCTGGCGGTTGAGTCTTGCGCTGTTCGATCAACTCGCGCATGACTGAGCGCGCCATGAACAGCGGGTAGCGCTTGTGGTCTATGCAATCGTCCGGGATTGAACAGTTAGGAACAACGCCTTTCCCATACCGCCTACGTCGGCCTGCAAGTACGGCACGCCAGGCTCGATGAAGGTGAGCATGTCTGGCAGTTGGAGCGACTGGGTTGAGACCTCAATACAGTTCGAGTGGAGAACAAAAATGGACCCACTTGAACCCTCCTCCATGCTCGACGTAGCGTTTTTCAATGTTCTTCTTGACACGTTTGAAGCCCGCATCGACTGCGCTGACCCGTCCTTCCTGCGACCCGGCGGCCGAGGGTCAGAAGTCGCTTACGGTGGTTTGGGTTACTTGCCTGTGTTGCGCTGCGACAGGGGCTTGGCGAAGGTGGGAACGGCGGGCTGTGTGTTCTCTGATGCGGCAGCGGTCTACGTGTTGGAGGGCGCTGACTCGGAAGTCAAAGACGCGGCCGAGCACATCTTTGAGGCACAGAACAATCCTGACCCCGACAAGCGCTCCCCAGGCAAATTCTTGCTCAAGGAAGGTTCACGAGCATTCGCCGAAGGAGCGTTGTCTGGAAACGCACTGCAACGAGCCAAATCGAGAGTTGTACAAGAGGAAAACCGGAAAAAGTCGTGCAGCCTCGCGAGCAGTTTGTTGAACACGCGCCTGCCGTTAAACCAATCCCCAATGTGTGCGGCAAGCACACAGACTTGCAGTTGTGATGAGTACCCGTTCGCGTCGACCTGGAACGGCGGCAACTTCCGGCCAGAGCGAACCTCTGCCAAAAAAATCAATGACAGTCAGAACAAGGCTGCGGGGACTGGAACGTTGACTCAGTTTTATACGTCGCAACGCGTCATTGACTACACGCTCTATCCGGATCAGGTGCGGCCCTATGACCCGAACGCAGAGTTAAACCGTGGCGGAGACAACTTTTGGGTTTTCATCAGGTAAGCAACGGCTTGAGGTTCTACGGAAGGTCAACATGACAAGCTCTGTGTGGGATCGATTTGAGGCCATGCTTCTTGAACATGCGCCAACCTTGTTAGCAACTTTGCTCCCACCTGCAACAGAGGCACAAATTGCATTAGCCGAATCAAATTTGGGCGTTCAGTTTCCAGAGGAAATCAGGCGTGTTTATTTGAGGCAGGACGGGTCTAACCACTGTGATTGCACTCAAGACGGTTGGCTTTTTGTGCCTTTCAATTGGTGGGCTTCTGAGGATGAGGTGTTGAGTAACTGGCATATGAACTTGGAGGTGAGCAACACCTGCGCGAAGACCCAAACACAGTCCTTTTTCCTAGCCAAGACTCAACGTGGGATGTACTGAAGATAGCTCCTGTGTGGTGAAACGCTAAGTGGATACCAATTGGCCTTCCCAACACACCAACCAGCGTGTTTGTCGATCTTGACCCAGCTCCAAAAGGAAATCATGGCCAACTGATCGGCGATGGTGGTATGCAAGACGCAGGTTGGATTTCGACCGGCCTCGACAACTACCTCGAACTGCTGATGCAGCGCGTTGCAAGCGGCCGTTTGATTTTCCGAGACGGGTGGGTTTGGACTTCCAGAGGTGAATTTGTTACCGACTGGTATCACGTGGACGAACCGAGCAATCGATTCAATCCAAAGTCTGGCGTCGGTTCATGACTTCTGGGCGGTCGTCTGGTGCCGTCGGCCACGGCCCGCCTGGGTTGTCGTCAACTGCGGTTTCGAAAATGAACTAGCTACCTGCGTTTTGGCTTACGCCATTCGCTCTCAAACCGCCCCACCGCGCCGCCCCTGCACGACCTGACAAACCCGCAACCCATCCTGCACTCGCGGCCTGCACACCGCCCCCGGATCGGGCGTGACGCTGCAATTCGAACGCATGCCGCTGCGTTCGTTTTCGCGTTCGCGTTCGGCTGAATGGGCGGCTGCCAGTGCTTTCAGGCGGGTGCCTGCGTCGTTGACTTTGCTTGACCACGCCACGTAGCCTTCAGGCCCGCCGCAGGCTTTGGCACCGACGCCCAGCGTGCGGCATTGAGAGTCAGTGTCGCAAGCCGCGTCGCCGATCTCGGCCGCGATGTCGCGCATCAGGCTGGTGGTGTTGACGGGGCCGGTGGCCGTCGATGGTCGCGCTGGATTGCTGGCACCCACCGGCGCGCTCAGCACCGGGCCTTTCATCGTGGCAACGGGGGCCGTGTTGGCTGGCGCGGGCGCGGGCAACGACGATGCGTCGGGCGACGCCTGCACTGCGCACCCGGCCAACGTGATAGCGCTAATGACGCTGATGGTGACCGCGCACGCGGCGGCCAGTCGGTGGCGCTTGGCAATCGGGGTTGGGGTTGGGGTGTTGATATTTTTCATGCCGTCATGTTCGCCCAAGCCCCGCAAATCTGCAAATGGACTGCCGCGCTCGTTGATGCTTTGTCGCTCCCGATTGCGGGGTTGGCATTCAGTCGACCGACAACTTCAAAAACACCTCACGGTCGGGCGCGAAGTGGGCGTACAGCGGCAGCAGCGCGCCGCCAATGGCGCGTGCGTCGGGGCCAACGGTGCCAAGCAACAGATCAGGGCGCGCCGCGCCTTCCCAACTGTGGTGGTCCAGGGCCTCGCTCACGTGGCTGAACAGCGCCGCTTGCAAAGGGCGGCCGAACGACCCGTTCAGGATCACTGCTTTCAGGTCGAGAAGGCAGGCCGCGTTGTGAACCGCCAGCGCCACGGCCGGTGCGGCCTGCGCCAACCAGCGCAGCGTGTGGGCGCACCACGGTGCCGTGAGTGCGCGTTCGTCCGACGCTGCACTCCCGGCCAGAGCGGCGTCCAAAAACAGCGTTTCCAATTTGAAGAGTGGGGCGGTGCTGAGCAATTGGGCGGGTGGGTGAGCGCGGTTTGTCGCGTTGCGGCTTGACTTGCCATTGGCCTTGCCCTTGCCCGCGTTAGAGGCGATTCCCATCGACAGCGACCCCACCGCCCCGGCGTTGCCATTCACGCCGCTGTGCCAACGGCTGTCCAGCACCAAACCGCCACCGATGAAGGTGTCTACAAAAACGTACAAAAAGCTGCGCCGGTTGCGGCCGTGCCCCGACACCAACTCCGCCACGCAGGCGGACGAGGTGTCTTTGATGAAAGCCACCGGCAGCTTGGTCAATGCGGCCACGCGTTCGCGGATGTCAATGCCGTCCCAGCTGTGTGCCACTTGCGGCGCCAAGCCGAGCAGCGTTTGCCAGCCACCCAGCGACAACGGTGCCGCT
>JANPNT010000352.1:0-1546 GCA_031427655.1 Burkholderiales bacterium | reverse complement strand
CACGCCCTGCTCGACATGATGGCCGCCGGCCAGCCGGTGGACACCATCGCCCGCACGATGCACATCCACCCGACGGTGTCGGAGCTGGTGCCGACCTTGCTGCAGCAGTTGAAGCCGCTCGCGTGAGCAGCGCGGTGCGGCTTTTCAGTGACCGGCCGCTGCGTGACATGCAGCGGAGCGACGAGCGGTGCGGCTGGCCGGCAGAGCACGGCCAAGAGCTGCAGGCCAGATAGCTGCCGGGTATGACCGCTTCAGACTGGTTGCAGACTCTCGCTCAGCGTGGCGCCTCGGCGCCGACCGCGACACGCGGAGTGATTCGGGCCCGCACTTGCTCGTAGATTGGCAATGCAACCCCCTCGGCGACTTCAAGCGAAACGCAAAGTGCGAATTCGACGGCGCTGTTGAGACGGCCGGCATCGGCAAGGCAGTTCACCCGAACCACCAGGCTCTGTCCAGGCACGACAGGCACAGCTCCTTCACCCTCGAAGATTTCGTGCTGCAAGGTTCCAAGCTGGAGCTGGCGCCACTCGCCTTCCGATCGCTCCAGACGCAAGGCCTCTGCGGACACATCCACCCACAGCCGGGCAGCCCGGTACTTGGAATGCCTTGCATTTGTGGGCGTGAACCATGACAACGTAACGGTGAGTCGTCGCTTGACGAGGGTCGCATTGAGCGCCTCTGGAATGGGAACGCGGAACTCCCAGGCCTTCTCATTGCGCAGCTCGCCGACGCCCAACATGGTCGCGCGCTGCTCCGTGCAGGTCAGCGCCCGTTCCACGTCGGCTACCCCATAGCCGGCATACCGGCTCACGAGCCGACGCTGCGCATGCCAATGTTCAATGTCCGGACGGGCTGCCAGCACCTGCCCCGTGATGTTCCCGAGACTCGCCCCGTGGGCCAGCAGGGCCTTGATCATCACGGCGTCGTAACGGTTCGGAAGTCCGTCTGGGTTGCCTGCACGTAGTGCAGCCAGCACATCAAACGCCTGCGCGGCCCAGCGCGTGGCAAGTGCCGCCGCATTGCTGGTCCCGCGCGCATAGATCGTGTCGCCCACGGCGTCTGGCGGTGCGGCGACGCGCTGCCCTGGTGGCTGGAGCGTGTGCCAGACCCCGTTGAGTCGGGTCTGGGCCGGGGGCGAAATAGGACGCTCGCGGTAGAGGACGCGTCCACCGGGCAGCAGGACTTCGGGTTTGATCGCCCGGCGGAATCCTGGCCCGATGCAGGAATACGGCGCAACGCCTCCCTCCGCGAACAATGCAAAGCGGCCAGGGGCTGGGGCGAAGGTCGATGCATCGCTGTAGGAGGCCCCCACGGTGAGCGCATTGACGGACTCTGCTGGCGCCAATATGCGGCGGTGCATGTCCTGTTGCACGAGTGCCAGCATCGATGCGGACGCCTGCGCCTCGCGCGTCAGGCCCTGCAGGGTTCCGTGGGCCACGTTGAGGACGAGATCGTCCGCGCGGTTGCCGCTGCTGACGATGAACAGCACCTTGTACTTGTACGAGAGCCAGTCCAGGAGCCGAGCCCATGGCGACAGTTCGCCGGC
>JANPNT010000351.1:0-1939 GCA_031427655.1 Burkholderiales bacterium | reverse complement strand
CATCATCAAGCGTGACTATCGGCCCATTTTCACCATCACCATACTTTAAGAACGTACGCGCGATGCAGCCATGCAGGAACTCGTCAACGAGTTCAGATGGGAAGCCTTCAGGAATGGTGATCTCGCTGCACATGTCGAATCTCGGGAACCAGTATTCTGCGAAGGACGCAGCAGATTCACCGAAGGCTTTGGCCTCTGCTTCTTTTACTGCAGACGTTGTGTCGCGAATACCTGTACGTGCTTCCCTCGCAAAGCTCACTCCATATTTCACTCCCACGGCTTGATCGATTAGCCAGGCCGTGAAAACGCGGTACCACAGGCTCGCTGTGGTTTTCATATTCTCAGGCAAAGGCGCACTTATTACCTCTTCCTCGGTCGGTGAGATACCGGGTTCCCCTAGTCCAATGGCTGAGAGATAAAGGAGTGAAAAGAACCATGGCGTGGGTTCGTGCATCCGCACATAGGCGACGTTCTGCGAGCGATCTGGCGGCTTGAGGTCGCTTGAGGGCACGAGCGCTTGCTTGAGTCTCTGGATGATGCCCATAGGTTCTTTCTGTGACGCCTAACGTTCGAGTTGAGGCGGGACCGACGGCAAGACGCCAGGCCCGGGCCGGTGAAAATGTACAGCGTACCACCGGCCCGGGCCTGGTGGCTTGCCGTTGGGCCTCGCCTCGAACGAGGGGTTAGGCGTCACAGCGCGAGGCTCGACGACTCGAAGGAGAAGTGGACTTTGTAGGCGATAAGCAGGAGCCCAGGAATGGCTGAGCCTGCGTACTTGGTTCCGTCTGGAAAACTCTGTGCAATCAGAATGCCGCGAGCGGGCTTTCCATCGGTCTTGGCATACCAGCCCATGTAGCGTGCGACTTGACCAATGGCCGAGTCCTTCGCCTCGCCAACCTTGAGTTCGATAACGACGCGAGTGCCTTTCGCATCCTCCGCGAGCAGGTCGATGCGTCCTACGTCGGTTTTGACTTGGCGGCCCGTGAACTTCAGGCCCTTCTCGATCTGTGCGATGTGGTGAACGAGATGGTCTTCAATGTCTCGTTCGAGGGAGACAGAAGTTTCCTCCAATTCCGCGGGTGTGGTGATCTCATCGTCCCCGGGCGATGGCGCCCATTCGTTCGGTCCGTGCAACGCCTCCGAGTACAACTCAAAGGTTCCGTCTGCGTTGCGGTAAAGGAACTTCTCGGCATAGGGGTGATGGACGTAGGCCTTTGGGTTGTTTGCCGCGCACGCGTACATGTGCGCTTGCAACGTCGAGTCCTTCCACTGGTCAGGGTGGTGCGACTTGAGGTACTGACGCAACTGCTCGGTGGTGAACTTGCCCTTCGCCTCGGTGGCGAACGACTTGACGACTTCGGCCAGGGTTGACAAATCGTGCTCCTGTGGAAGGGGGGGTTGTGTGACGCCTAACGTTCGAGTTAAGCCAGCACCGACGGTGGGGCGTGCTGGACAGCAAGCGCAAAATGGGCCGCAGGCCCTGCGCTTGATGGCCAGCGCGACCCGCCGTTGGGGCTCGGCTTGAACGAGGGGTTAGGCGTCGCTGTCTTCACGTAGGATTGGATATGAGCAGAGGTCCTCTACGATTGATTGAATTTCGTACTTGAACCACTTCTTGAACAAGGCGAGAGTTCTCTTCTTCGGCCACTCAGATTCATCAGTGTGCCACTCGAAGAGCTCACGTTCAAATATCTCGGCGTAGACCTGCTTCAGTATGTCCTTCTCGTGCTGCTCAGACAGGAGGTATGGTACGAGATAGACGGTGCTCTCGTCTTCTTCTCCGGGGATGAGGCCGCTGTCGTCTAACGACTTCGCCCACCGGAAGAAGGGTTCGAGCGGTTTCACAGTCAAGGCGGCGCGGTTCAGCATCTCTGCATTGTCGCGTGATCTTTGGGCACCTGACGCTGACGATCTTGAGGAGAGCGTGACTCGGGTGCTC
>JANPNT010000350.1:0-2226 GCA_031427655.1 Burkholderiales bacterium | reverse complement strand
CTGCCGATGATCCGCCGCCGACCGCGTAAAACCCGCAGCAGACAAATCTACGCAAACAGAGAGTTATTGTGCAAAGCTTCATGTTACTCCGCAACACGGGGGAAGGCTTGGGTGGCGGAGGATTACGCCGCCGGCTCGGGGGCGATTTCGGGAGGTAAAGATTACGCCGCTGGCAGAGCGTGAAGAGGGAGGATTCCGGACGGCAATTGCTGCCAGATTGTTTTAAAGTCCGCTCTGAGCATGGGTTTCACGGCAGATTGCTGCCATCGGCCGTCAGGCGCGCGCCGCCTCGACGATCCGGCAAGCCAGGTCGATGCTGGTCCGCACCGATGCGACATCGCCGACGTAGCCGCCCAGCGCCGCGGCGCCGCGAGGATCAACGCTCGCCGAGCGACTCCAGCAAAGCCAGAGCGCGGGAAGCCTTGCCCTTGCGCGCCCGGGACTCAAAGCGCATGCGCGCGTCGTGGTTGGCGAGCGCGATCGTCGCAAGCTCGTCGATGAGTTTGTTGACGCTGATCTTGCGCTTTTCGGCCAGCGCCTTGAGCCGCTCGTGCTTGTCGTCGGGCAACCGGATCGTCAGGGTAGACATGGATGCGTCTCCAGGCATTCTTCTGGTGTAAGGATGCTCAGCGAGGGAAAACGCAACTCGCCGCGCGTCAGGTCACCGGTGTTGCGGGTCACGATGGCGACCGCGTTGCCTGCAAGACCAAGCTCGACCAGGTGATAGTCGGCCTCGTCAGGCAGATTTGGGCGCCAGGCGTAGAACACTTCGACCCAGCGGCACTTCTGCAGAAATCCATTAAACACCTCTTCTCGCTCGCTCGCAGTCAGCAGGCTGGCTCGCCAAAGCGGTTCCCTGGAAAACACATCCTCGTATTCCGAGAACAGCGCTGCGCCGATCAACGGTTTGTAATCTCCCACCAGACATGCGCGAATGACGCGTCGCGCGGTACCACCCCGCTTGAGCATGGCGCTGACCAGCACGTTTGTGTCGATGACCAACGCGACCATCTTTTGATGATAGCGTATATGCTGTCATATGCAAACCGCAGTCGCTGTCGGGCTCCTTTTAGTTGTGGGTGGCGCTGGGGACCCTTCCTAGCCGTTGAAACGTGATCGCGCCGGCCAGTGGAGCATCCGCGTGAACGACCAGTTCCGCATCTGTTTTCGCTGGACCGGCACAGACGCAGAAGATGTAGAGATCGTCGACTACCACTGAGGGAAATGGACATGGCCAGGAAACTGAAACCCGTATCGCCCGGCGAGATGCTGGCTGAGGAGTTTCTCAAGCCGCTCGAAATGAGCAACTACCGCTCGGATGGCTGGTGGCTGCGGCTCCAGGCCGACTACGACACCGAGGTCGCGAAGGCAGCGCTTGCGAAGACCCTGGCGAAGATCACGCCGTGGTCGGAAACCACTGCCGACAGGGAACCGGCTCGGTAACGCCGGGAAGCTTCCTGGGTCTTACACCGCCTTCCCCACGGGCAGGTGCGCAGCTTCGGAGCGCGCGTTGTATCGTGTCATGTTACATGCTACAGTTTCCGCCATGATCCGGAGCTTCCTGCACAAGGGCCTGAAGCGGTATTTCGAGAAGGGCTCGAAGGCCGGCATCCAGGCCAGGCATGAGCCGCGGCTGCGCCTGATGCTCGCGCGACTGGATGACGCAACGGGCCCGGGTGACATGGATGCGCCGGGCTGGCGCTTGCATGCCCTCAAGGGCACGCTGAAAGGTCACTGGTCAGTATCGGTCGACGGCAATACCCGGCTTACTTTCATGTTCGAGGGCAAGGACGCCATCCTTGTCGATTACCAGGACTATCACTAGGAGCACGTCATGGCACGCATGCACAATCCTCCGCACCCCGGCGAAATTCTCCGGGAGTTTTTTCCCGACGGCATGACGGTGGAAGCCTTCGCGATGCGCCTGGGCGTTTCGCGCGTGCATTTGTCCCGCGTCCTGAACGGGCGTTCCGGCATCTCCGCGGACATGGCCATCCGGATCGGACTCCTGACCGGCACGACACCGGAATCCTGGCTCGCCGGGCAGACCAAGTGGGACCTTTGGCAGGCTTCGCAGAAACCCACGCCCGCCGTTCAGCCTTTGCGGCGCGCGGCTTAGCGACCCGGACAAACAACGCGCCGCTACTGCAGCGGGTTCCGCCAGCGCAATCCCTTGAACCGGCTGAAGTCCCGGTCCGTGGTGATCCATTCGCACCCGGACTCGAT
>JANPNT010000349.1:0-1661 GCA_031427655.1 Burkholderiales bacterium | reverse complement strand
CTTTATGGAACGTTACGCGCCCGCCTACAAAGATTTGGCACCACGCGACTATGTGTCACGCTGCATGGACCAGGAGATCAAGGAAGGCCGTGGCTGTGGTCCGAACAAGGACTACATCAACCTCGACATGACCCACCTGGGCGCTGACACCATCATGAAACGCCTGCCGTCGGTGTTCGAAATTGGCCACAACTTTGCCAACGTCGACATCACCAAGGAACCGATTCCTGTGGTGCCGACCATCCACTATCAGATGGGCGGTATTCCGACCAATATTCACGGCCAGGTCGTCACGCAAAACGCCGAGAACAAAAGCGAAGTTGTGAATGGTTTGTATGCCGTCGGCGAATGCTCTTGCGTCAGCGTGCACGGGGCCAACCGTCTGGGCACGAACTCACTGCTCGACTTGCTGGTGTTTGGCCGCGCTGCGGGCAATCACATCGTCGAATTCAACAAGACGACAGTCCACAAAGTACTGCCGGGCGACGCCGCTGACGCCACGCTGGCCCGCATTGCACGACTCGACAACGCAACGGATGGCGAATATGCGCAAACTGTTGCTAACGACATTCGGTCCACCATGCAAACCTACGCTGGCGTTTTTCGCACGCAGGCCATGATGGACGAAGGCGTGGCTAAAATCGCCGCGCTTCGCGATCGCGTGAAAAAGATTGGCTTGAAAGACAAGTCAAAAATCTTCAACACAGCCCGCATTGAAGCGCTGGAAGTTGAAAATCTGATCGAAGCGGCTGAAGCCACCATGGTGTCTGCCGCTGCCCGCCACGAAAGTCGTGGTGCGCATTCTGTGGACGATTACGGTGATACTGCGGCGCACCCGAATGGCCGCAACGACAGTGACTGGCACAAGCACACACTGTGGCACAGCGAAGGCAACAAGCTGACCTACAAGCCGGTACAGATGAAGCCACTCACCGTGGACTCGATCCCACTGACCGTGCGGACGTTCTAATTCAAAAGTCAACGTATCAAGTCAAGCGAGAACCCATCATGACAAAACGCACTTTCAAAATTTACCGCTACGACCCCGATCTGGACGCGAAGCCTTACATGCAAACCATCGAAGTTGAACTCGATGGCAGTGAGCGCATGTTGCTGGACGCACTGATGAAGCTAAAGGAGCAGGTCCCGAGCATCAGCTTCAGGCGTTCGTGCAGCGAAGGCGTTTGCGGCTCCGACGCCATGAATATCAATGGCAAAAACGGTTTGGCCTGCCTGACCAATATGCTCACCCTGCCGGGCGTCATCACCCTCAAACCGCTACCCGGCCTGCCAGTGGTTCGCGACCTGATTGTGGACATGACCCAATTCTTCAAGCAGTACAACTCGATCAAGCCGTACCTGATCAACGACAACGTGCCGCCCGAGAAAGAACGTCTGCAAAGCCCCGAAGAGCGCGACGAGCTCAATGGGCTGTACGAATGCATTTTGTGCGCCAGTTGTTCTACCAGTTGCCCAAGCTTCTGGTGGAATCCTGACAAATTCGTCGGCCCAGCCGGATTGCTGCAGGCCTACCGCTTCATTGCAGACAGCCGTGATGAAGCCACTGCCGAACGCCTGGACAACCTTGAAGACCCCTACCGCCTGTTTCGCTGCCACACCATCATGAACTGCGTCGATGTTTGCCCCAAGGGCCTGAACCC
>JANPNT010000348.1:0-1680 GCA_031427655.1 Burkholderiales bacterium | reverse complement strand
CCACAGCTGCAAGGTGTGCTTGAAGCTCAGGCTGCGTGGGTCCACGTGGGTCCACGTTGGCGTTGCAGGCGGCCTGCGCCATGAGCAGCCGGATCACGTTGTAGGCCAGTAAATGGACCCACAGCTATTTCTCGTTCATCTGCGGCGTCTGGCAGCTCAGGACGATTCGGTGAATCTCGGACGTTACTCTCGGTGTTATCAACGTTGCGCCCGTAGCTCATCTGGATAGAGCACCGGCCTTCTAAGCCGGGGGTAACAGGTTCGAGTCCTGTCGGGCGTACCAACTTGTATACAATATCAAGTGTTTTTAGCAGCCCCGCGACTTGATCGCAGGGGCATTGTTTGTCTGGTGTCCCATTACGCCGATAATGCCAAAGCAGAAGATTTTAGACAGTAGACAGCGACACAGCGCGACTTGGGTGGCTACCCACTTTCGCCATGATATGCGGAGACACCAAGATGTCCCCTGAGCCGGTCGGCCCAGAAAAGCCACCAGGATCGCACTCTCGCTGGACACTCGAGATTTGCTGTTGCCTGCTGTCGATTTACTCGCACTGCACATCGCCGACGGTTTCACATGGGAGAGAGCAGTTGCGCAAGCGGTACCGCTGAGTCACGTATTTAGTGCGGTTTTGCGCAGGGTCCGACCACGGGCCATCGGTAACACCACTGCCTGCAGTTGCCGAATTCCGTGATTGTCGTCGCCTGCCGGATCATCTCCTGCGCCATCTCCAACGCATCCGCTTCGTTTATTGAATTGCCTAATGATTCGACCGCACCGGTCACTCAGGCTATTACTACAATCGTACCCAGATTGGAATATACTATTTTCGCCTTTTCCGTTGGCACACCATTTATGATTGTTCCCATTGTGTGTTATCCCGTGGCAAGAAAAATGACGGTAGCATCAATGATAAAAGCGCTCCAGGTTTGCGCAGCCCTTGGGTTTCCATCCTCCCACCGAAAAGCCGGGTGGTCATGACGGCTGAGGCGATGTCACCGCCCGAGATACATCCCATGAGTGTGTCCCCAATTGTTACCGGTCGCGTATCGATCGTGATTCCTGCCTACAACTGCGCCACCACGGTGGCTGCAACCGTTGAGAGTTGTCTCGCCCAAACGTATCGGGACGTAGAGATTTTCGTCGTTAACGACGGCTCCAATGACCGGACAGCCGAGGTACTGCGGACCTTTGGCAGGAAGATCACGGTTATCGACAAAAGTAACGGTGGAGTGGCGGCGAGCCGGAACGTCGGCACCGTTACGGCCAGTGGCGAATTCGTGGTGTGGATGGATCATGACGATCTAATGGCTCCCGACAGGGTGCGCCTGCAGGTCAAAGTCCTGACGTCCGACCCGTCGATTGAACTAGTGTCATCTGATTTCAGCGCCTTCACGGCTGTCGAAGCCGATTTTGAATTCTCACACATTGCAAGCTACTACAGCGCAGTGCGTCGCTTGGGCGGATTGGAAAGGATATATCCGCAGGCTCGGGTCATTGAGGCGGGCACCGTGCCAGGCGACCAAGCATACACGGTACGCTCGGGTCAGATCTACGAATCGCTGCTATCGGGTAATTTCGTGCATCCGCCCACGGTGATGGTCCGACGCTCCGTATTTGATCGGGCAGGTTATTTCGACGAAACGCTGACTTACAATAGCGAATATGATCTTGTCGTG
>JANPNT010000347.1:0-3122 GCA_031427655.1 Burkholderiales bacterium | reverse complement strand
GGAGAAGGTGTTCATGAAGGCCAAGATGGCGCTGTTGCCGGCTTCCAGGGCCGAGCCCGCGTTGAAGCCAAACCAGCCCACCCACAACATCGCGGCCCCGACCATCGTCAAGGTGAGTGAGTGGGGAGTGAACGATTCCTTGCCGTAGCCCCACGCGCTTGCCCAGCATGTAGGCACCGACCAAACCGGCCATGGCCGCGTTGATGTGCACCACGGTGCCGCCTGCGAAGTCCAGCGCGCCCCACTGCCACAGCAGGCCGGCTTTGCCGTTCATTTCGTCCACGACTTTGGCCGAGCTGTATGCGTCCGGGCCCATCCAATACCAGACCATGTGAGCAATCGGCGTGTAGCTGAAGGTGAACCACAGAGCCATGAAAGCCAGCACCGCCGAGAACTTCATGCGCTCGGCAAAAGCACCCACGATCAAGCAGCAAGTGATGCCGGCAAACGTGGCTTGGAAGGCTGCAAACAACAGCTCGGGTATGTAGACCCCCTTGCTGAAGGTCGCTGCCATCGCGAAGGTGCCAGTGGCGGGATCAAACAAACCTTTCATGAACAAGCGGTCCAGGCCGCCGATGTAGGCGTTGCCTTCGGTGAACGCCAAGCTGTAGCCATAAAGCATCCACAGCACCGCGATCATCGAAAACGTGACCATGACTTGCATCAACACCGACAGCATGTTCTTGCTGCGCACCAAGCCACCGTAGAACAGTGCCAGGCCCGGGATGGTCATCATGATGACGAGCAAGGTGGACACCAACATCCAGGCGTTGTCGCCTTTGTTGGCCACCGGTGCCGAAGCAGCGGAAGCGGGTGCCGACGCGGCGGCAGCGGCATCAGGTGCGGAGGCAGCAGCAGGGGCGGCGACGGCCGTCACCGCAGCCGCAGCAGCGGGCGCAGTGGGAGCCGCAGTGGCAGGCTCAGTAGGAGCCGCACTGGCAGCCGCAGTTGCACTGGCAGCAGCAGCCTCAGGCGCCGATGCAGCCTGCGCCCAAACGCCCCCCACGGAGCTCCAAGCCGCGAAGCCCAGCACCAGACTCGCAATGTATTTTTTCATGGATGTTCGATTTGATTTATTTGTGAATGTGCGAAGTGACGGCTGCTCTCAAAGTGCGTCTTTGCCAGTCTCGCCAGTGCGTATGCGCACCACTTGCTCAAGCGACGACACGAAGATTTTTCCGTCGCCGATCTTGCCGGTGCGCGCCGCGCTTTCGATGGCCTCGATCACCCGGTCGACCATGCCGTCGTCCACGGCTGCTTCGATCTTTACCTTGGGCAAAAAGTCCACCACGTACTCGGCACCGCGATACAGCTCGGTGTGGCCCTTCTGACGTCCGAAGCCTTTGACCTCGGTCACCGTGACGCCCTGAACGCCAATGGCGCTGAGGGCTTCGCGAACTTCATCAAGCTTGAACGGCTTGACGATGGCAGTCACCATTTTCATGATTGGTTCCTTGAAGGTTGAGGGTTCAGAAGGTTTTCTTGATGCCGACGACGAGGCCCGCTTTGCCCAAGTCTTTGTTGTTGGCGGGCGATGTGTAGGCGGGCACGCCGCCAATGCTCTTGGTGTCTGCACCGACCAGCGCCGCGCTCAGAACAAAACCGCTGAAGTCTTTACTGGCTGTGAGGGAGTAATCGGTGTACGAGAAGTCCCCGTTCCTCTTGACGGCCTGGAAGCCAAGGTGAGGCACAACCGTGATGCCGCTGACTTCAAACGTGGCACTCAGATCGAGGTAGCCGCTGCCTTTGCTGTCGGAGAACCCGAACAAGTTGCTCACGCTGTGCGAGTACTTGACCGTGGCAGGGCCGAAAGTCAGCGCGCCGTAGATTTCATTGGTGTTCGGGCTGGTCGCCAGCTTGTGGCCGGGGTACTGGTAGGTGAGGAAGCCGACGTCGTAAGTGAAGTCTTTTTGGATCTCGCCTTTGTAGCCACCGTAAAAGTCATATTCAACGCCAGCATCGCCGCCGCCGTCTTTGATCCACTTAATGTTCGAGGCCCAAGCACCGACGTAAAAGCCACTCGGAGACGCGTAATCCACACCGGCTTGAATCGCGGGCTTCAGGCGCGTTTGCGAAATGCCACGGTAGCGGTAATCGGTGAACAAGCCGACATTGAAGCTCAAAGGCGATGCATCTTCGGCAAACGACACGGAAGGCAGGGCGGTAAAACCAATGGCGGCTGCTACTGCGATGAGGGTTTTGTTCATGATGGAGTTTTCCGGAGTCGTTGTAATGGGGATGTGAGTTCAAGTGCAGCTTTTGTGCCATGACGAACATGGTGCAGATGCACCAATTAAATGCGCAGTCGATCCAACACCCAGGAATTGCCTTGTTTTGGTGCGTTTGGCACCGTCAAATTGCACACATCGCCCTTCGGCGGGATGCAGCCAGCCCCTAAAGAGGGATACCGGCACCACGGCAGCGCAGCCATCCTGCTGGTCTTGTCACAGGTTTTTTGGAGACTGAATGTCACTCGCTGTCGTACACAGCCGCGCACTGCATGCGTTGGACGCCCCTGAGGTGATGGTGGAAGTTCACTTGGCCAACGGCCTGCCCAGCTTCACTTTGGTGGGCTTGGCCGACACCGAAGTGAAAGAAGCGCGTGAACGCGTGCGCGCCGCGCTGCTCAACAGCGGTTTGGAGTTTCCGCACAACAAACGGATCACCGTGAACTTGGCCCCGGCCGACTTGCCCAAAGAGTCGGGACGGTTTGACTTGCCCATTGCCCTGGGCATCTTGGCGGCCAGCGGCCAAATTGACGCTGCCAAATTGGCCGCGTTTGAGTTTGCGGGCGAGCTGTCGCTGGCCGGTGAACTGCGCCCGGTGCGCGGCGCACTGGCCATGGGCTTGGCCTTGAAACGGCGCGCGCAGGATGTTCAACACGCCCACTTGCCGACCCGAGCCTTGGTGCTGCCCGCAGCCAGCGCCCAAGAAGCAGCCTTGGTCACCGAGTTGGTGATTCATTCCGCCAAGCACCTGCTCGACGTTGTCAGCGCTCTGCTTCCAGGAGACGCAGCGCAGAGTGAGCCCTTACAACGAGCAGTCGCTAAGCATGTAGAAAGCCAGGCTCAGCAGCCCGACCTGCGCGACGTGAAGGGCCAAACAGCAGCCAAACGTGCGCT
>JANPNT010000346.1:0-6120 GCA_031427655.1 Burkholderiales bacterium | reverse complement strand
TGATCCAGCGGACACAGCGACTTGTCTGGACAGCTACGACTCGACGTGTTTCCCCCGTGGCACCGACTGGACCTTCACGCGCTTTTTCATCCCCAATGCAGTGCGCTCGGGCTACCGGCTGGCGCACGACGCGCAGCTGCTGTGGAATGCCTTCGAGGAGGTTCACAACAAAAACGGCCTTCCGGGCGACCTGGAGATCCCGATGGAGTCCTTCGCACGCGCGGTCGAGATCATGCTCAAGGGTTGTTGGGATGCTGACGCGAAAGCACGAGCATCCCGGCCAAGGCCGCTGGGTGGCCGCAGTCAAGGCCTGTGGCTACGTGCAGGCGCGGCTGGCGGTGCGCAAGGAGATGGCGGTGGCGGCGGGGCGGTTCCTAGAGATCGCGTAGGCCGGCAGCGTCGCTGGTGGACCCTGGCCGTGCTGCCGATCCTGACATTCGTCGAGGCGCGGCTGAGCCCGTCGCGCGGGTACATCTTTAATCGCCGATGGCTATGTCCCCACGAGACTATTCTGGATATCGCATGGAAGTTGGCGCGCATAAACGCCTTACCGGGCCACATCTTGGTCAAGCAGCTTGCGCTGCGGCCGATCGACCCGTACGAAGGAATTCCGCCCACCGACAGCCACGTTGCCGTGTCACTGTTGGCCCGAACATTCGCCATTCCCCGCAAGGCATTGGTGGATGGTCTGCACAAGGCTGAGGGTGGGCAGCAGATGCATGATCGGCGTCGGTTCTGCGCGGCGTGCATGGCGTTGGCGTCTCACGGCGTGATGCATCAACGCGTCGGCTCAAGTCGCTGCCCCTGGCACGGCGTCGCACTTGAAGAGCATTGCCGCGGTTGCGGCGCGACCGCGCCGTACCGGCTTAACGCGAGGCTGCTCGGCTCGCCTTTTCGCTGTGCCGAATGCCGCCGGCCCGATGCGGGTTGGAGGGCCCGGCTGACACCGCAACCGGCACCGGCATAACTGCGCCGCGCTATAACGTGGGCGCGCTGCGGCGGCTGAACTTACCGGCACCAACGGCACCGCTCAGCCCATCAAGAACACGGTGACAACTTTGCTTCTCAAACCTCGGAAACCCGCGCCGTTGCTGGGTTTTTGCCGACCAGCCGTCGACATTAGTTGCTGAGTGACAGATTTTGTATCACAGGAGTGACGAATTTGCTTCGGTCTACGGCTGCGGGCTACCTGGCCAGGTTGCTCAGGCCATGAAGCCCATGTAGTTGCCTGCGAAGGTTGTCGGGTTCACCGGGTTCTTGCCCGCAGAGGGATCAAAGTTGCCAATATTTGGGAACACCTGAACCATTTCGGATTCGGTAACGCCGAACCACTTGGCCATGGTGGCGCCAAATTGGTCGACTGAAGTGGTTGGCAACAAGCGTCCTTGCCCGACGTGCCACTGGTTCGCGGGAAGGTAAGCCCCCGAGGTATCTTTTGCGTCGCTGACGCTCACCGGTGGAGCCACACCGTAAAACCGTCCTCCCTTGACTGCGCCACCCACCACAAAATGGTGATTGCCCCAGCCGTGGTCCGAGCCATCGCCGTTGGATGCCAGGGTGCGTCCGAAGTCAGAGGCGGTGAAGGTGGTCACCTTGTCGGCAATCCCCATCGTCACTGTCGCATCGTAAAACGCGCCGATGGCTTCGCTGACTTTGCCTACCAGGCCCGGGATGGTGGCGTTGTTGGCGTCCCTGAAGCCACCATGATCGCGCGCGAGGTAGTCGTGCGTGTCAAAGCCGCCTAAAGAGACCATAAAGACCTGGCGCTTCGCACCCAAAGTGGACCGCGCGCTGATCAGACGCGCGACCATCTTCAGCTGATCGGCAAGCGAGTTGCCACTGGGAAACGTGAACGTGGTCGATGTCGTACCAGCCAAAGCGGTCGTCACCGCGCCCTCGGCTTCGATCGAGCGGACAGACACCTTGTTGTATTCGTTCTCCAGCGCGTGGGCGCGCGTTTGCTGAACCAGCATGCGCATCGCGTTCGTCACGTCGGTGGACCCGTAGGTGCTGTTCGCAACGTTGACCGGGCTCACGTACGCCGAGTTCATGCGCACCGCCCCGTTCGTTGTCACCTGGTATTGCAGGGCTTGGTCCCCCGCCAGAAATACGGCGTTGCCGGTGACCGACATGCAAGTGAAAGTGGAGGCTGTATTCGACGATAGAGCGAGATCGCCCATGTTGCCGCCCCAGCCTATTTTTGAGCCTTCTGGCGATGAGGATTGCCAGATGGACTGCTGATCGTTGTGCGAGAACAGTTGGGGCGGACGCGGGTAGGTCTTGCGGTCAGTGCTGTTGTAGTTGTCGCGTGTCAGCGGCACGATCAGCGGACCGACATTGAGCTGAACGGCTGCCTTGCCCGCGTTGAACAAGGCGGCCATGCGTGTCATCGCCGGGTTGAGGGCGAACTGTCGCGATGCTCCCTGGTAATCCAGCGGCACGGCGCTGGTTGTCAAAGGCGTCAGGGGTGTCAGGTCGGCCAGTGGAAGCGCCAAACCGCCTGACGCAGAGTAAGCGCCGCGGATCGCGAGGTATTGAGCGTAGCTCGCGTTGTCGTAGGTCACCACGGTATTCGCAAAGTCGTTGGCGCCATAAAGGAATACGCACACCAGCGCCTTGTAATCGCCCGGGTTGTTGAACGCCGCGGCCTCGCCCAGCGCAGCCAGGTTCATCGCCATGGGCAAGGCCGCGCCGGAGATGGCGAGTTGTCCGCTGCGCTTGAGGAAAGCGCGGCGGCTATGGAGTTCAGGCTTGAGCAGGTACATGGCGGCTCCCTATTTTTGAATGAGGTATTCGGCAGACGCCATCACCAGCAGCACCGTGGCGCACACGCGCCGACGCAGGTTAGTGGCGGTGTTCGAGGCCGAGGCGGTGTCGGTGCTCTTCATCTTGCCGACGACTTGGGTGATCGTGCTCACAGTCGCGCTGGAGAGCTGCCCTGCACTGAGCAGAAGGTTGATACGGTTGACGAGATTGCCCGGACTGGTGGGCGACGGACTTTCCGCCAAGGCGATCTCACCGGTATAAGCGGCTTTGAAATCCAGCGCGCCCGTGCTGTCGTAAATGCCGGTGTCAATCGCGCCCTGCATAAAGTTCAGGTAGCCGGCCACGCTGGACTCGTTGAGCAGCTGGAACTCCGGCGCCACCGAGCCACTGGTGAGCGTCGTGGATCCAGGGACGACGTACCCGGGCCGAAAGAAGTTGAACACCGAGGGTGAGCGCAGCGGACTTTGCCCCAGGCGCGTCCCCGCATCGCTCATGTCGTAGAGCTTCCATGCTCCGCTCGCGGAAATCACGCCGAAGGTTCGCGCCCATTGGGTGAATCGCACCATAGGCTCGCGCAGCTTGCCCGACTGCGCAGCGCTGAGCGCCACCGGGCCGCGCGCTTCATCATCTTGAAGGATCGCGGCGTAGACGGCACCGAGGTCACCGCGCACGCCTTGGCCGTTGTTGGCATACACCGTCGAGACGCGCTGGACGTATTCAGGGCTGGGGTTGCTCGTGACCAGCCGCTGGATCAGTTGTTTGCTGATAAACGATGCATTGTTGGGATGGTTGAAAAGCGCGTCCAACATCGTTTTGAGCGAGTCGGCACCCGAAGTGTTCGCCGGCATCGAAACCGGGGTAACACCTGGCACGTTCTGGAAAAATTTGATCGCTTCAGTGGAGTGGTATTTGCCCGATTGCACCTGCACCATCGGCAGCTGGGTGAAGCTCGTGAGGGGCACGTTATCAATACCCCCGCCTGGCTGGGTGATTGGCGTGCTCGTGCCGGTCGGGTTCTGGCTGTAGTCGGTGTCGTAGCCGGTAAAAACCTTGGCAATCTCGGTAATGTCGGCGTTGCTGTACGCGTCGATCATTGCGCCATTGGCGTCCTTCTTGGGGGTGCCGTTCGGGTTGAGCAACACCAGGCCCAAAGAGAACAGCTGCATGACTTCGCGGGCGTAGTTCTCATCGGGCGCACTGCCTTTGCCATCGGCCTTCTTATTCCCCCGCGTGTTGAGGTAGTTGCCCATCGCCAAATTCAGCGTGATCTGCTCCAGCAGCGTGCGGTAGTTGCCGAACGCGTTGGAACACAAGACGTCCCAATACCGGGCCATGATGTAGGCGGGCCAATAGCCCGTCATCACGTTGGTCGAGGTGACAAATATTTCCGATAACGCCAATGCCATGCGCCGACGCGGCGCATCAGGCGATGCCATGAGCTGGTTCCAGATCATGGGGTCCGTGATGCTCGGGCTGAAGTAATTGCGCTTGGCGTCAGGAACGTTGTAGCCCTTGCTGTCGAGCCAGGCGGTACCTGACATCGAGCTGGGGCTGGCAATCTGGCTCTTCAACCAATTCGCATAGCCCTGCGACTTGACCGCAAGGATTTCTGCATCACTCGCCGCGAACTGTGCCTGCAACAAAAAGCGAGCTGCTTCCGGGTCGCTTGCGGGCGTGGGATAGGAAAAGCCGACGGTACCCGTACCCGTACCCGTACCCGTACCTGTGCCTGTACCCGTGCCTGTGCCTGTGCCTGTGCCTGTGCCTGTGCCTGTGCCTGTGCCGACGCTTGCGTCACCACCACCACCGCCACCACACCCCGCAAGCAAACCCGCCGCCAGGGCACCAGCAGCCAGGGCAATGGCCCCGTGGGAGGTGTCAGTTGACTCCACACCTTCAGTTTCCATCACATCCCCTTGGCAAAGATCGGATCATCCACTATTGATGCAGGCATCCAACAGCATCGAGGCGCGAACCTCACGAAGCGGTCTTGGAAAGAGGCTTTTGACACGTTCAGGTAGCCGAGCCAGGCAGTCTTGTGCGACTAAATTTGGCGTCAACGCCATACAGACTTCTGCTTAGCTCGTTTCACCCATTCGAGGGGACGCTCCACAGCTACCCCTTCCAAAACGCCTCCACCGCCTTCATGCGCCGCCGCTTCTCGGTCGTCACGTAAGCCGTTGTCGTGGCCAACGAGGCATGCCCCAGGTTCTGTTGCGCAATTTCAATGGGCATCCCACCCGCGATGGCATGGCTGGCATGCGAGTGACGCATCCAGTGCGTGCTGGCTTTGTCAAACCTGTCTGCGCCTTTTGCATCTCCCTGCCCTCGCAGCAAGCTGGCGCAGTCACCAAAGAAGGCCTTGATCTGGTCGTAAAACGTGCTCGCAGCAATGCCCTGCAGGGGGTCAATCGCATGCCCCGTGCACAGGCCCGGTGCGCGCTCAGCGGCGTCACTGGCCAGGCCGAGCAATGCTGCCCCGCGGTTGCTCAGTTCTTCCGGGTCGGGGTCGAGCGCGCGCGATCGCAGGTACTTTGCCAACTCAGCCACCACATCGATGGGCACGGGCACTTCGCGTTCTTTTTGTCCCTTTCCTATCACCCGCAACAGCCAGCCTTCCAGGGGCTGATCGTCGACGGCGTCACCAGGGTCTGCGGGGTATTCGACCCACTGGAGGTCATCGACGGTGGCCGCGACGACTTCCGACAAGCGCAGGCCGGTGGCATAGAGCAAGTGCAGCCCAAACGCCAGCCGTTGGTTGGCGGACGTGGACGGCCGCAATGTCAGTTGCTGTTCGATGAAGGCCCACTGCGCCAGGCTGAAGCTGCGGCCGGCGTTGACTTTGGGGCCGGACGTTCTGGGCACGCTGACCGCCGACCAGGGGTTGCCCATCAGGTAGTTATGGTCAACGAGGAAGCCGTAAAGGTTTTTGAGGATGGTCACGGCGTGTCGCTGCGCCGAGGCCGACAGCGGCCCTTCAAAGGGTCGCCACAGCGGCGACCAGCGCTCACGGGCACGGTCACCGCACCAACGGCTGCGGGGCTGCGGGTCGGCCAGGAAGTCGCGGTATTCGATGCAGTCCTCGTTGCTCATGGAGGACAAGGCCTTGCCCTTGTGGGTGATCGCCCACAGCAGGAAACGCTCGGCTTCTTTGCGGTACGCGCGCTGCGTATTCGACAGCGCCTGGAGCCAGTCCAAACCATGCTCGACGGTGTGGTGTGGATCGCTGGGAGGCTGGCGGCGGCGTGATTTGAGGTCGGCTTTCTGCTCGGGCGTGAGCCCGTGTTTGGAGCGCAACCAGGCGAGGATGGCTTGGTAGTCGTTGTTGGCCTGGAGCAAGCACTGGGCTTGCGG
>JANPNT010000345.1:0-2540 GCA_031427655.1 Burkholderiales bacterium | reverse complement strand
TACAAAGTGACAACGTAATGTCCAAGTGCTTGGCTCAACGGCCACCACACACTCAGCAATTCAGGCTTCCGCCATAAACTAACTATAGCTATTCGCGTGCCACCGCTCCATATCCCTAACCCTAGTGTGATTTCCCCGGAGCGCGCCAGAGGGGCCAAAACACCAGACCCCGTGAACGCCGAGTTTTGGAACAGGAGTAAGCAGACGTCCGAAACTGGCGTCGATGGCCGAAATGGTCACGTCCTGGACCGCGCTGATAAACGAGGAAGACCGTCAGGCGATGGCGATGTAGCTGAAATCGATGTCAGCGGGCCCGATGGCCCTGGTGACTGCGCCGACCGCAGCCGCGATGCGGCGCGGCCATGTACTCAGATACCTTCACCGGCTGCCACCTCAAAAACAGCGTCGGCCAGTCGCGCGCATTCCCGACGCTCGGCCGCAACGCCATGTTGCAGCAGGACGATGTCAGCGGGCTTGTGCACCTGATCCTGGCCGGCAGCTGCATTGGCACCAGCGCATCACGCCCTTCGCCGCTGGCGATGCCCAGCTTCGCCTGGAAGCTCACTGACAACGAGGTGACCGATGTCCCGACCCACCTGCGCTTCAGCTGGGGCAACCAGGCGAATGCCGTGTCAGCCCAAGAAGTCGCAGACGCTAGAAATCGTTTGAAATCAGCAATCGTGGCGTATCCAGCTTTGCCCACGGTGCCACCCGTCTGGTCACGGTGTAAGGGCCTCTTCAAGCTGTGCCTTGTTCATCGATGACCGCCCTTTCAAGCCGCGCTGATGGGCATCATTGCGAAGTTGCCGCAACGTCCGCCCGCCTTCACTTTGGTGTGAGCGCAAGCCGCCACGCTGGCCAGCAGACATGTCGTTGATCGATGACGCGCTCGCTTCCACGGATTCACCGTGTCGCGCCCTTTCCTTGTTCACTGTCCGTGCCGCAATCTCTCCGGCCAATGACATTGCTTTGCCCCGTTCAAGCAAGCTGTCCTTGATGTGCGCGTACTGGCGCTCACGCTTGGCGCTTCAGGATTTCTGAGGCACGTTGGAACCTTGGGCCTTGAGGCCAGAACCACCGGGAAACAGTCGTGTGCGTGTGTCAGGCCTTGAGCGCTGTACGGACAGCCGCTTCAAGCTTCTCAAAGCCGAACGAGACATCGATCGGCCTGCCGCCAAGGAAGAACGCCGGCGTCGCGCGCACGCCGCTGTGCTGACCGGCGCGGCGATGCTCCTGCACCCGCTGGGTATAGACACGATCGGCCATCTCGGCGCTGAAACGGACCATGTCCAGCCCGATGGATTCCGCATACCCGGTCAAGGCCGCTAACGCGAGGTGATGGGTCTGTGTGAACAGCAATTCATGCATGGACCAGAACCGGCCCTGCGCGGCAGCTGCTTCGGCGGTCTCGGCGGCCAGTTCGGCATGCGGGTGCACTTCCACCAGTGGGAAGTGACGGAACACGAAGCGCAGCTGACCGCCGTGGCTGTCGACGAGGTGTTGCGTCAGCGGCTGGGCCTGGATACAGGTTGGACATTCGTAGTCGCCGTATTCGAGCAGCGTCAGCTTCGCGTGTGCATCGCCTCGGACATGATCGAAGCCAGTCAGTGCATCGTCGGGAATCGGCACAGCCGCGGCGCGTGTCATGGGGCACCGCCGTCGAGAGTGGCCTGCAGCGTAATCTCCGCAACGCTCGCCAGAGCCTTGGACAGCGGGCAGTCGCGTTTGGCGCTCAACGCGATCTCTTGGAAGCGGGCTTCGTCGATACCCGGAACGCTGGCCTTCAGCGTGAGGGCGATGCGGTCGATCACGAAGGCCGCGCCCTGCGCGGACAGGCGCACGCGGGCCTGAGTGTCGACGCTGCCGGCGGCCAATCCGGCCTTGTCGCAGGCGAAGGAAAACGCCATCGTGAAGCAAGCGGCGTGGGCGGCAGCGAGTAGCTCCTCGGGGTTGGTTCCCTTTGGGTCGTCCTCAAACCGGCTGCCAAAGCCGTAGGGGTAGTTCTTCAGCGCGCCGGTTTCGGTGCTGATTTGCCCCTGGCCCTGCTTCCCCGGGCCTTCCCAATGCACGCTGGCGAATTTCTCGATCATGGTGAACCTTTCAGATGCGGTTGAACCGGGTCGCCCGTTCTGAATGTTGGCGCCGACGCACATCGTCACCGCGAATTTCGGCGGGGTCTGTGGTCCAGCGCACAGACCTGAGCTTTGGTTAAACAGTTGGATCTGACCGGGCTGACCGTGTCACTGGTGTACTTCGACATCGGCAAGCAACAGGAGGTGTAGGCGCCGAAGCAAATCTGACCCACCGCGCCGATCCAATATTGACCTGGGGATGGAAGCCGACCGCGTGAGGGTCGGCTGTGGACAAGTGTAGGTTTATGCCTGGTTTATCTTCCTCCTGCTCGATGCTGCGTTGTTCGCGCGGGGGAAGACGCGAAGGCCGTAGGCCGTAGCGGATTCCCCCGCGCAGTCTCGTCGCTCAGACGTCGGTTCCGGGCGGCAGCTGCTTGTCGATTCGGCGTGCCTGCTCGCGCGCCTTGA
>JANPNT010000344.1:0-2121 GCA_031427655.1 Burkholderiales bacterium | reverse complement strand
TCGCGGATGTGCGAGTTAACCAAGAGGTTCAATGTCGCCGTGAATTTGCCCGCGACCTAATTCCATGAACCAACGTTGCAAGCAACGGACGTTCAGTTCAGCAATAACCATTGCAGAGAACCCGAAATGGCAAATTAGGTGGGGTCTAACTGCTCAACTTCGTCGGCCAAGCCACTTTCGCAACTTAACATAGCCGCAACGCAGTCGATGGGACTGCGAAGGTGGGGCGCAACATGGTGGAACATGCTGCGCCCCGTGCGCCGAAACGCAATGTCAGCCTTTGGGGGAGACAACGCGAGGATACACCAAGGCACCCGGAATACCGATGTGTCATCGTGGCTTTCAATTCGGCGCACCTGGAACACGCTTACTGAGGTTACACGAATGAAGACGCGAATCGATAGAAAACAGGGGATGGCATCGCACCTGAACGGTGTTCACCACCATCACCCTATGGCTTACGACCAGTTGGAGGAGGCCAGAAACAGCAATAAACAGCAACCACCTAGTAGGAGGGTCGATAGCCTTTTTGGCGACCCAGTAGAGCACCCAAAAAGTCAAACTCTCGAGGTGCAGGAAACCGCTGTGGCGGTGGCTGCGTCGATCACGCGGGACGTTAAGTTGGACACAACCTACGCCCCCGACATCGAGCATCGGTGGCACTGTCAGTGTTTTCACAAGCAGCAGCCCATTGGTATTGGGCAAGCGTTTCCGTCTAACCGCAAAAGGCCTTGAAAAAACGACCTCAGCCCAGATGACGCGTGGTCAGGTGGCGTTGCGGGAGTTTCCTGACGTCCGCGGCTTGATTGATCTGCTTAGCGCCATCTCGCGTTCGCAGGCCTTGTGCGCCAGCCTGCCAAAGCTCGGGGTGCGCAGCGCGCCAATTGTCACGAAAGCCGATTTAAGCGCGAATCCCGGTGCACTTGCACGGACGACAGATTCATTTGAATTTTCGGTGGCCACGCCTGGTCTGCTTGTGTTGGACTATGACCCCGTTGGCGAACCGCTTAGCAAGGATTCGCTTGTCACCTCCTTGATTGAAGTCTGTGCGCCAATTGCTCAGGCTGGTGTTGTGTGGTGGTGCTCCGGCAGTTCGTTCATCTTCAACGGCGAGGATCCTGTTCAGGGTCTACGAGGCCAGCGGCTCTACGTGATGATCGATGACATTGGTGATACCGAGCGTGCGGGAGATGTCCTATGCAAGCGGCTTTGGCTTGCCGGCCACGGCCGTGTCGACGTATCCGCGTCAGGGCAAATGCTGCTGCGTTCCTTGTTTGATAAATCCATGTTCCAGACGGCACGGCTGGATTTCATTGGCGGTGCCGTCTGCGAAACGCCACTGGTGCAGCGACGTGGACTGCCGCTGTCGGTCTGTGGGCAAGGTTGGCTGGACACTCGGATGGCCTTGCCGGATTTGACTAGTGAGGAAGTCAAGCATTTCGATTGCCTGGTGAATGAAGCCAAAGCTATCCACCAAGGGGAGGCCGAACAAGCCCGTGCTGCCTGGAAGGCGGCGCGTATCGGTGACGATGCGAAAGTGTTAATCTCATCCGGAGTCGATGCGGCCGCTGCGCATGAACGGGTCAATCTGACACTGTCACGGGCGCTGGAGGGTGAACTCTGCGGAGACTTCCAGATCACGATGTCTGATGGCTCCCTTCAAACGGTCAGTTCTTTGCTTGCGAATCCGCAAAAATGGGAGGGAAAGACAACTTACGACCCGTTGGAGCCCGGGTATGACGGTGGCCGTGTCGTTGGCAAATTATTCCTTGGGGGCGAGCGCCCTTACCTATACAGCTTCGCCCACGGCGGCAAAAGATACACCTTGCGGCGACAGCCCACCCATTTGCCCGTTACGCGCGGGCGATCGGCCGACCTTGCCGAGGCCGTGTCTCAGGAGCTCATTCGAGAGCCTGATGTTTTTGTTCGCGGCAACCAGCTCACCCAAATCGTTCCCGATGGACTAATGCAACTCGACCGTCATTCGCTTCGGATGCTGGTGGGGGGTCGTCTCGGTCTTTACATGCTCGACAAGGACGGTGGACATCAACCCGCCGACCTTCCTCTCGCGGTTGCCGATATGCTTATGTCAACGGTCCGCAGGACGCCGTACCGAGCGCT
>JANPNT010000343.1:0-2123 GCA_031427655.1 Burkholderiales bacterium | reverse complement strand
CCAAGCGGTTCGGTTTGCAAAAACCACCGCACCCACTTCCAAATGGGGGCGGCAGCTCGACAGGTTGGAAGACCGGGAACCGCTTGCGCGAACCGGCAGGCCCTTGCGGGCCTCCTGTCGAGCCGCCATAACTGGAGGCACAGACAACGAAGCCGCATGATCTGCGGGAGAACTGCGGCTTGCGTCGCAGCGGTTACACGGGCTTCCAAACCCGATCACGCCATTCATTGACGCAATGGGTGAAGTATAGCGGCGCATCACTTGCCCGCCTTGAAGCGGTCGGTGAAGAACTTTGCTTCGTTGGCAAATAGCGCCGGGAACTTGTCTTCAATGAAGCGCAGCACCTTGGCGTTGATCCGCTTGGTGTTGAACATGCCGCTCACATCAATGGTCTGTAGTGCTTTGATGGGCAGGCGCTGCTTGCCGACGCGGATCATCACCGTCTTGCCATCGTTTATCAAGAACGCGCCCGGTATCAGCTTGCGCGGCCCGGTCCTTTTAACCCTGAAGGTGACGCCCTTGGATGTCTGACGCGCATCAAATGCAGCCAGGTTGATTGACCGGCCTCGACGGGTCTTTGATTCAAGCGTTGCACGCAAGCTGAAGCGGGCGCCGCTGGACACCGCCTTGGTGACCGTCAACGACTCAGCCACCTTGCCAGCCGATATGTTGAACTCTGCGCGTATCTCCCGGCTCATGGCCGTCTTGGCTTGTGCCACTGTCTTGTTCAATGCGCTGGCCGTTGCCTTGTTGCCGACGTCTGCGCTCAAGCGGTCAAGCGCGCGCTGCACATCCGGGAAGTTGGTATTGATGCTGAAGTTCATGCTGGCGCGCCCATGCCCAGCTGCACATGCATCACCACACCACCGAAGTGTGTCAACCACACGGCCTGCTCACCCTCATCGATAGACGCCCAAGGCGTACCAACCATGTTGCCAGCCTCATGCGCAAAGAAGCAGAACCACTCACCCGCCAAGCCACGCCGCACCTGCCTGAATGCGTCGTTGCCAATGCGCTTGGACCAAGCCTGAATTGCTGCGTAGGTCACAGGCATTTCAGCTTTGATCAAAGCCAGCCCGGCGTTGACGTCTACCAATTGCCGCCCTGCCTGATTCTGAGAAGTGTCCAAAGTGTCCATACTGTCCATCCTTTTATTGAGAGATCATGAGATATACACAGGCAGTCGCGAGCGCGAGCGTGCACACACCTGCACATACACGCAGCCGCATTAGGTGTACCAACGGTGGACAATGCAGCAGCCAGAACTGGACAAATATCAGTTTTAGAAGCCACTACGGTCTTTATAGAAACCGCTGGACACCGTGGACACCTGGACACCTACGTCATGGGCCCATGCACTGACTTCCCCGCCACCGCGCCACAATGAACAGTGTGATGTTGCGCACACCTGTCCAGCCCTTCGGGCGCGCTGGCGTGAATCACACCTCCCCCAGCGCTTGCAGCACGGCGCGTTTGTTGCGCCGTGACATTGGGCAAGGCCCTGTCAAAACGGTGCATCATCAGCTTCCTGTGCATTGGTTGATGGTCCCGCTGCGCTTAAAGGCGCGGCAGGTGCGTTGTTTTGGGTCGTGGCCGCATTAACAGCTTCAACCCGGGGCCATACATCCGGGCGAGCCCAGCCGTGCGCCCTGACGCCGTTGCGTTGCTTCTTGCAATACTCCCAGCCCTCATGCTCAAAGAACCCGCGTATTTCTGCCTGCGTGCCAGGCGTCGCTTTGGCCGCATCAACTGACAACGCCATGCACATTTCAGCCATGGTGACAAATTCAGTGTGCGTATTGACGATGCTGCTGGGCCCTTCAGTTTTGCCAGGCCGGGTCAGCACCGCCATCAGCTCGCTGATCACCGCTGTTTCAATCAAGCGGCTTTCCTGCATGGGCACAAACAGCCGCGCTTCGTCTTTGGGCGACGGCGTATATTGCTCACCAGCCAGGTACAACTGATACGCCTCAGCAAACAGCTGCGACCGAAACTTCGTGACAAATTCAATGTTGATGACCTTGCTTACCGGTATCGGCCAAAAGCGCCGATTGCCCGTGCGGTCTTTTAAATACTTTTTGTCGTTGGTGGTACCGGCCAGCAAACACTGGCGCGCAAACGCT
>JANPNT010000342.1:0-2207 GCA_031427655.1 Burkholderiales bacterium | reverse complement strand
CTTCTGGCTGACCTCAAACGCCGCTTGACTGCGCTTGAAGACGACCTGCGCGAACGCATCAACACCCTGCCCGAGCTCAAGGCCAGCCTGCAGGCCGAATGGCAAGCCGCCCGCGATGCCAAGCGCACCGCTGAAACCATTGAGAGCTGGAGCGACCAGGTCATCACCCAAGCCGGCGTGCATTGGCTCTTGAGCTGCGTGTTCCTGCGCTTCATTGAAGACAACGCGCTGGTCGAGCGTCCCTGGATCGGCGGCACGCCGGGCAGCGGGCGCCTGGCGCTGGCGCGCGACCGGCACGAAACCTACTTCCGGGCCAACCCGCTGCAGAGCGACCGCGAGTACCTGCTGGCCTGCTTTGTGGAAGCTGGCACGCTGCCCGGCCTGCACACCTTTTTTGACGCCGCGCACAACCCGGTGTTCCGCCTCGGTATCAGCGGCGATGCGGCCATGAGCCTGCGCCAGTTCTGGCAACAGCAAGACCCCAACACCGGCGCGCTCTTGCACGACTTCACCGACGCCAGCTGGAACACCCGCTTTCTTGGCGACCTGTACCAGGACTTGAGCGAGGCCACCCGCAAGCGCTACGCCCTGCTGCAAACGCCCGAGTTCGTCGAGGAATTCATCCTTGACCGCACCTTGACCCCGGCCATCCGCGAGTTTGGCTACCGCGAGGTGCGCATGATCGACCCGACCTGCGGCTCGGGCCACTTCTTGCTGGGCGGCTTTCAGCGCATGGTCGATGAATGGTCGCGCGCCGAGCCGACCCGCAACCGGCGCGACGTGGCGCAAAAGGCGCTGGACGCCGTGGCGGGCGTGGACCTGAACCCGTTTGCGGTGGCGATTTCGCGCTTTCGGCTGCTGCTGGCTGCGCTGCAGGCCAGCGACGTGCAGCGCCTGAGCGAGGCGCCAGATTTCACCATTCACGTCGCGATTGGCGACAGCCTGCTGCACGGGCAGCGCTTCGGCCTGTCGGGGCAAACAGGCATCCAGTCCGACGCGCTGTTTGAGGTGGGCGAAAGCCACGCCGACAGCGGCCTGGCCCACGCCTACGCCAGCGAAGACTTGACGCAGGTGCAGCGCATCCTGGGCCGCCAGTACCACGCGGTGGTGGGCAACCCGCCGTACATCGTCGTCAAGGATGCGGCGCTGAATGCGGCTTACCGTAGCCAGTACGCCAGTTGCCACATGAAGTATTCGCTGGGCGCACCGTTCACCGAGCGCTTTTTTGAGCTGGCCGTGACCGGCCGAAATGCCGTTCACCCTGAGCCTGTCGAAGGGCCGGGGCAGGCAGCCGGCTTTGTCGGCCTGATCACCGCCAATTCCTTCATGAAGCGCCAGTTCGGAAGCAAACTCATACAAGAGGTTCTACCAAGGCTGGACATGACACATGTGATCGACACCTCTGGAGCCCATATCCCCGGACATGGGACGCCAACGGTGATTTTGCTAGGCCGCCACCGTTCACCTGTTGAAGCGTCAGTTCGCACTGTTATGGGAATCAAAGGTGAGCCCAAAGCGCCAGAGAATCCTGCACAAGGATTGGTGTGGTCAGCAATCATTCAACAAATTGACATTAGCGGTTCAGAAAGCGAATTCATAAGCGTGAATGACACTTCACGCGAAGTGTTTGGAAAGCATCCATGGAGCATTGGCGGCGGCGGAGTCCTTGAACTGAAGGAGACGATTGAAGGTACAAGAGACAGATTGAGAAGCCTGGTTCTGCCAATAGGCTTTGCTGCAATCACTGGCGAAGATGAGGCTTTCGTTTTACCGCGACACATCGCGACAAAATTATGTGCAACTACCCGAGATTTCGGAGTTGGGGACGAAATCAGAGATTGGGTTCACATCGCTTCCGAAGTCGCGCTTTCATCATATGTGCAAGTCGGTGCGGATATTCGCCTGGAGCACCCCACCAGTTCAAAGTTAATCGGTCATTATTGGGTATTGAGGACCAAGTTACGTAATCGCCTGATGTTTGGAAAGACCCCTGAAATGGCTGGGAAGCAATGGTGGGAACTTTCCTTCGTATCTCCAAATCGACTGCTAGCTCAATATTTAATTCCATTTTCTTTTGTTGGAACTCATAACCACTTTGCACTCGATCGCGGAGGAAAAATCTTCAAGCAGTCGGCACCAGTCGTTCAACTTAAGGCTGATGCTGGCGAGAGTGAATATCTCGGATTACTTGGCATTCTGAACTCGTC
>JANPNT010000341.1:0-4846 GCA_031427655.1 Burkholderiales bacterium | reverse complement strand
GTGCTGATGCCACTGCCGCCGTTGACAACCAAATAGCGGCCTGCCTCAAGCGGGAACGCGAGGTTCACCGCCAGCCCAGGCGGAACGGTTCGGCTGCGCCAAGCAATGGCGATACCGTAGACCGACACCACGCCCAGCGTCACGAACATGGCGCTTGTCACCCAACCACCGACAGTGACCGACCTTGAAGACGCGAAGGGCCGACGTCGGTGCCACCCCATCCACGCCGCCACCGCGAGGCCAACACCAAACACAGGCGGTGCCCACCAGGGCGGCAGCAGCCAGATGCCCAACCAAGCCAAGGCCCACAGCGCGGCGGCTGTGGCCACGACCTGTAGCCAGAAGGCCCACAAGGCGCGCGGCGGTGCGGCACCCAGCCAAGTGATCAGAACCAGCGGCAAGACCAGTTGCAGCAGATAGATCGCCGTCATACGACTGTGAGCGACAAGCCCCACACATGCAGGACGCCAAAACACAAGGCCACGCCGAGCATCCACCCAGAGTTCATGAGGTAGGACGACAGCAGCAGGAACACCACCGGCGCGAGCGCCAACGGCGACGGAATTGCCAGCAGCGGTGCACTCAAGAGCGCGTCGGCTCCGCCCCCCGTAAAGAACCGCGCCCAGGCCAAGTAGTAGACCGCCAGTGCGATGCCCATGCCGACCAACACCGCCTTCGACCCACCGCGCTTGAAGTTCAGCGAGCAAAAAAACGGCAAGGCCAAAGCGACGATGCGTGAGGCGTTTTCGGCCATTGAAAGCGCAACAGGAACGGCGCTTTTTGCGCTTGCGTCCAAGCTGCAGCACATCATCCATGCGAAGTTGGGCAGCATCAGCAACGCCGGGACGGCGGCACCCGACTTGAGCGCGAGCTTTTGCCTCACGGTGGCACCAACTCGTAGCTCAACTTCTTGACCTGGCCCACGAAGTAAGGCTTGCGCCCTTCAGGCCGCACCCACGCGGCTTCGCCGGTCATGGGAATCAACATGCCGTCTTGCAGTTGGTAGTCGCCATAGCGGCAATCCCAGGGCAGCATGAGCATCTCCGCTCTTCCTTTTTTCGCGACGCCAGCGCCCCGCGATTCGGCGTGCACTGAGGTGATCAACCCGGCTTCGTCAAAGCGAAAGAGCAAGCTCAAGCTGATGGGGCCGTCAACGATGGTGGCGTTGGCTGACGCATCGTCTACAGCCTGCCAACGCACGCCTTGGCTGGGCAGCAGCGCGGTGGGATACCACGCAGCTTCGGCAAAGTAGCGCATGAATTCGCCGCGCGCCAGTTCGCCACCACCGCTTGTGTGGGCCACGGTGAACAGGCCAAACAACTTGGCAATCAACTGGCCTTGGCCGGCGATGTAGCTGTCTTCCACGCGGGCGGGCGCGCCGGGGAACATGGTCACTGAGGCATTCCATAAAAAACCGGGACGCAAGCTTGGCGATGCTCCCGCTACGGCGTTGACAGCGCGCTGCGTCGATGTGAACGGCTTCCACTGCTCGCTGGTGGCCGACATGTTGATGGTGCCAGCCATGTCGATCGTGGCCGCCGCAATGATCGGCTGGCCGTCTTTGAGCACGGCGCGAAAGTAGCGCTGCACGGGAGCGGGCAGGCCTTCGAGTTCACGAACATCGAAGCGTGAAGGCGGGGGCGAAGGCGTAGGCGTAGACGCAGGGCGCTGCGCTGGGTCTTGAACCTCAGCGCGGGCCGAGTTGAGCTGGCTGGTGTGCGTCCGCATCAAATCGGCCCACCGATTTTCACCGAGCAGACGCAGACTGACCGCCACCAGCAGCAGCACCACAACCATGGCAGCCAACCACACCGTCCAGTTCATGCGAGCCCCTTTGCTTTGCACCGCGCCCATCAAACCAACACCGCCCGAACCGGCCGGCGCAAAGACGGCGGCAAGGTAGGGCCGCGACCAAAGCGCACCACCAGGTCAGGGCGCCGATCCGCGAGCCCCAGCGCCTGCGCAAACGGCGAGCGCACGGCGGCCACCTCGACCGGTTGATTCAAAAACGCATTGCGAATGCCGAGTGCTGTGGCCTGCAGCGCAAAACGCTCGTAGCAGCGGCCCACCTCGACCCAATGCGACTTGTCGGCCTCGTCGCCCACGAACACCGCGATGCCGGCCGAGCTGCGAATTTGCCGCGCGTATTTCTCGTTCTCGCCTTTCGGTCTGAAGACCAGCCCAAAGGCCAACTCACCCAGCCAAGTGGGAATTTCCGGGTTGCCCGATGACACGCTGAACAAGCCGTCGCGCTGGTGCACTGCTTCAGAGCCGTTGAAGCGAATCCAAGATTTGAGTTCTTTGACGAATGCGGCGTCATTCATTTGCGAGGTGTTGCCTTGCACTACATGCTCGAGCACGCGTTCCATGGCCGGGCGCTCGGTCAACAGCAGCATGCGAACCCGCCCAGACGAGCCTGCACGTTCAAGCAGTGCGAGGTCTTCATTCGACAAAGCTTTGCCGTCGTAGTCGCCGCGAGTGCATTGGCGTGTGGCGATAGCTTGGAACAGCGTTGACTTGCGCGCGAGCGTGGCCGACAGCGCCACCTGAACGACATCGCGCGCGGGCTCAGTCCCGGCGACATAGCGCGGTTCAGCAAGCAAGCCGTGCGCCAACGCCGCATGCGTCAAATTCTCAGTCGCACAGCCCAACGACACGAAGAGATGGTGGTCATCGGGGTCGACCGCTGGGCAGCGTCGCGACAGGTCGGGCAGGATGGTGATGGCGTTGTTGGCAACCGCGAACTTCCAGCACTGTGTGTTGTGGCTGCTCGGTGCCAGCGTCGCACAGCGCACCAGTTCTTGGCCAATGTCCAGAAACGGCGTTTGTGCATGACGCCCCAACAAGCCGTCAACCCGCCAGGTTTGTTCCACCGCAGCGGCGTAGCTGGGCGCGTCAGATTCTTCAGCGCAAGCGGACAAGCCCAAGCCCGCGACCGCGCCGAACGCAACCGATGCCGATTCAGCAAACTGTCGGCGCGTGAGACGAACCATGGCGTGAAGGTGCTGCCTGTCGGTGAACGGCGGCTACGGTTTTCGGATCAACAACAGCGGCAAGCGGCTGGTGGCGGCCACCCGCGTGGACACTGAGCCCATGGTGATCGACTTCAACGCACCCAGTCCGTGCGAGCCCATCACCAGCATGTCGAGCTTGTTCTTTTTGACATACACCGCGATCTCATCGCCGGGGTTGTTGCCGGTGAGGCACACCGCAGTAACTTTGATGCCTGCCGCTTCAAGTAGCTTTTTCGGGGCCGCCACGGCTTGCTCAAACGCGGCTTGCTGCATGGCCTCCACCTGCCCGGGCTCGTAGCTGGGCACAGGCTTCGTGCCCAGAAAACCGGGCAGCGTGAGGTTCATCAGGTCGGGCACCACGTGCATCAACGTGACGGCGGGCAAGGCACCAAAAAGCGTGGGGTTCTTGACCAAAAATTTCACCGCCGCCAGGCCGTATTTGCCGCCGTCCAAAGCCACGCCCAGTCGCAGCGACGCCTTCTTGGGGATCACACTGTCGCGCAGCACCAGCACGGGCGTGCTGCACGACGCCAACACCGCATTCGTCACCGAGCCGAACAACACGCTTTTGAAACCGGTGTGGCCGTGCGAGCCCATGACGATCAAGTCAGCGCCATGCGCGGCCGCCGCCGTGCCGACTGCCGTGCCCGGGCTGCCGACAAGGAAGGTCGTGCGCGCCACGACGCCCGCCCGCTTGAGCGCAGCGATGCAGGGCTTGAGCACTTGATTGGCCTGCGAGGTTTGGTAGTCGTTCACCAACTGGCTGCCCGCCGCTCGCACCACACGTGACGACACCGGGTATTGCACGTTCAGCAACTCAATGTCAGGCGCGTCTGCGGCTGCACGGCTTTGCGCCAAATCCGCGCGCGAGGCCACGAAAGCCACTGCGTGGGTGCTGAAACTGCTGCCGTCTACTGGGATCAGGATTCGCATAATTAATTTCCTTTGGAGTCGTGATGAATTGGATTCGAGCGCTGCGGCTCCTGACTTGACGAGCATCAAAGCCGGTGCTGCTTGCCGGGCAGGCTGGGCAGCGGCGACCACTCTGGTCGCTGCGCAGCTTGCGAGTCCACGATCACCATGTAGCGACCGGGCCACGGCACGGTTTGGCGCTGCGGCTTCAAGATCCACATCTTTTTGCCTTCGGCTGCAGCCGCTTCGTAGTCGGCATCGAGCAGGCCGTGCAAATCAATAAATGCGTTCAAGGTGGCCGGAATTCGGATGCAGCCTTCTGACGCGACCTGACCCAACTTGGGTTCAAGAACTTCGGGGTCGGTGGCGTGCATTTGCAGGCGCATGGGGCTGGTGCCGCCGCTGCCCCAACCGCGCGTGGCGTCTTGCCAGCCGAAGTCAAAAATCCGACGACCGCGCACGCCGTAGCCACGAATGTGGTTCTTGTTGCGCGTGCCTTCAGCGCGGTAGTCTGGGTTGTCCAGCGAGTGCGCAAACACACCCAGCGGCGTGATGAAGTGTTCAAACCTGCCGGGCTTGCCGGTGGACACCGCCGTGGCCCCCAAGAGATGCCACGTGTCGTTGACGGTACGCACCATCACCATCGCCGCTTGCACATTGGGGTTGCGGTCCACCACCACAAACGCCTGCGGTGATGGGCTTGCCAAGCCCGCCTCGGCCAAAGCTTTTTCTGCCAAACCTATGTAGCGCTGCAGGTCGGTGGCGGGCACTTCAAGTCGGCGGTCTACTTCGGCGGTAAACCGATCAGACCAATCACTCAGGCTGTCCGCGCCGTCCAACAACGGTTGGGCAGCGCCTGCATAGCCCGTTAATGCAAAGCCCCCCGCCAATCCGAAGCCCCCCGCCAATCCGAAGCCCCC
>JANPNT010000340.1:0-6352 GCA_031427655.1 Burkholderiales bacterium | reverse complement strand
AGCGCCAACAAGACCTCGTTTGACAGCGCCTGCCGGGGGCCTGCGCACCGCGCCGCATGGCCACGGCCACAGCCAGAATGTCGATCATCAACAAATGCAAAATTCGCCCCACCATGGGCAACTGCGTGGCCACGTCTTCGGCGTGATCGACAAGATCGACGATGCGCGCGATGTCCGCTTCGCGCGCCAGCGGCGTGTGACTGGCGGTGATAGCCAGCACTTTGGCGCCGTGCGCGCGGGCCAAATCGGCCAACTACCAGTTGTTCAAAACTCATGCGCTGGCGCATTTGCTGGATGGAAAACTCCCAGTAATAGTTCGTCGTGCGCACCGCATCGCCCCTACCGGGTTGCCAATGGCCACGGCCGCGTGCTCGATATAGCAATCGGGTCGGGCGACCATTCAGCAAGCGGCTTGTAGCTGCCGGTGCAGCAGTGTTGATAAGAGCTTCGAGGCTGCCGAAACGCTGCTGAACTGATGCCACCGAATGCTGGACAGCCAAAGGATCGGCCAAATCAGCCAACAGGCAGTTGACGCGGTCGCCGTGGCGTTCGCGCAAGGTGCAGGTCAGACTCGCCGAATCGCCCTCGTGTCGAGGCCGTCATGACCCCGCGGTGCCCGCGAACGAGCAGCTCATCGGCCAAGGTTGCACCCAAGCCGCGCGGTGCGCCGGCGACCAGCACGTTTGCATGGCGGGGCATGGAGAGTCCTTAAGTCGATGACTGCGCGTTCAGCGCATCCAAGGCGTTGGCCGCACCGTAGAGCGCAGGTGCCGGCGCAGTGATGATGAAAGTGGGAATGCGTTCAAGGTAGCCGCGAAAACGGCCCTTGGCTTCGAAACGCTCGCGAAACGGCAGTGCGTCGAACGCGCGGCCCAACCGCGGCACGATGCCGCCGCCGATATACACGCCGCCGCGCGCGCCGACGGTCAAGGCCAAGTCGCCTGCAACGCTGCCAAAAAATGCACCGAACAATTGCAAGGCTTCGCTGCAAGCAACGTGGCGATCGCTCCTGTCGTCTGGAAGCGCATGGACGCTGATCTGCGCGGGTTTCAGCTCGGCAGCAGTTGTGCCGTCGACAGCGCAAATCGCGCGGTACAAGTTGACCAGGCCGGGGCCCGAAATGGCGCGCTCTGCGGAGGCGTGGCCAAATTGCTTTCGCAGCCAATCCAGCACCGCCGACTCGCGCGCTGAGGTGGCGGCCAAACTCACGTGACCGCCCTCCCCGGCCACCACCACCGGGCGCCCGCGAGGCGCAAAAATCAAGCTCGCCACGCCCAAGCCTGTTCCGGGGCCCAGCACGGCCATCGGTGCGCCAGGCACCGCCATCGGTGCGCTCGTCACCGTCGAAGCGCCGCCGCCAATTTGCCGAAAGTCGCCTGGCCCCAAAGCGGGCAGGGCCGCCGCGATGGCTGCAAAGTCGTTCAACACCAAGCACTGCGCCAAGTTCAAAGCGCGTTTCAACTCTTGAATCGAAAACGTCCAGTGGTGATTGGTCATTTGCACCACGTCACCGGTGACGGGTGTGGCGATGCCAAACGCCGCCTCGAAAGGAGGAGGCAAATTGTTGTCTGCCAGGTAGCGTTGAATCACGGCTTGCAGCGATTCGAACCGAGCACAGGGGTATTCGGCGTAGTGCTGCAAGGGCGCACTGGGCGCGGTCTGCCAAGCCCAACGCGCATTCGTTCCACCGATGTCGCCCAGCAGTCTGGGGTGATCTTGAACCATGCACTGTGCCTTTCGTGTGCTGCTTAACTTGTCATTGACGATTGTCGCCGCCAAGCTTTTCAATCACCCGACAGTGAGCCGAAACAGGCAACGCCTCATGAAAAATTACTGCGTGCCACTTTGTCGACGTTCACCAAATACGGCAGAACCTTAAAACGCGCACCCGCTCGGCGCGCAATCGGTGCGCGTGTTGCCATTGAAGTAGCAGGCGGGGTCAAAATCTTGCGCTGCGCTGCAACTGCGCGCTCGTTCAGTTGCTGCCAATCAAGCTGATTTTGACAAGCCCGCCAGTTGCATGTCGGCTCTGCCCGACGTCGCCGTGAGGCGTCCCAATTCACGCCCTGCATCAACCCCCACCATGCCCCATTCAAAGCGCCAGCCCCAATTCATGGGGCCCATCAAACCGGGCGTGTTCATGCGGTGATGGCCGTCTAAACCCAACACGTCTTGCAAGGGGAATATCGCCATGCGGGCCACGGAGTTGCAGGCGGCACGGATCAATTGCCAGTGGACGTCGTGCGATTGCGCGCCGGTGTAGGTGCTGGCGAAATGACGAGAGCGCGCGTCAGCAGAATCCCACCAGCCGCGCGTGGTGTCGTTGTCGTGGGTGCCGGTGTAGACCACGCTGTTCACCACATGGTTGTGCGGCAAGAAGGAATTTTTGGCGTCGTCGCCAAACGCGAATTGCAAGATGCGCATGCCGGGAAAGCCGCAGCCGTCGCGCAGAGCTTCCACGTCGGGCGTGATGACGCCGAGGTCTTCGGCGACGATGGGCAGCTGGCCCAGCGCATTTTCAATCGCATCAAACAGCGCCTTGCCCGGCCCATTCACCCAACGCCCTCCGATGGCGGTAGGGCTGCTGGTCGGCACTTCCCAATAGCCCGCAAAACCGCGGAAATGGTCAATGCGAAACACGTCGGCTTGCACCATGGCGCGCTTCACGCGGGCCACCCACCAGGCGTAGCCCTCGGCGGCCATGCGGTCCCAGCGGTACAGCGGGTTGCCCCAGCGCTGGCCGGTTTCGCTGAAGAAGTCGGGCGGCACACCGGCCACCACTGTGGGTTGAAATTCGGTGTCTAAAAAGTAGAGGTCAGGGCGAGCCCAGCAATCGGCCGAATGGTGGGCAATGAAGATGGGCAGGTCGCCCATGATGGCCACGTCACGCTGATTGGCATAGGCCTTCAGGGCCAGCCACTGCGTCTCGAAACACCACTGCACAAATTGCCAGAAGAAGATTTCAGCGGCGTGGATTTTGCGCGCTGCGGCCATGGCTTGCGCATCACGGCTCACCAAGCTTTTGTCCCACTGCCACCAGGGCCTGTTGGAGTGCGCAGCTTCGAGCGCCATGAACAGGCTGTAGTCGTCAAGCCAGGCTGATTCGGCATGGCACCAAGCGTCGAACGCGCTGCGTTGCGTGGCGCTGGCACCGCTGCAAAAACCCGCCGCAGCTTCACGCAGGCGGGCCATGCGCCAGGGCACCACGGCGGCGAAATCAACTTGGTGGTCGTTGAACTTCGGTGGTGCGTCCATGCGCAACCAACCCTGTTGCACCAGCGGCTCCAGCGCCACCATCAGCGGGCTGCCTGCGAAGGCCGACACGCTTTGGTAGGGCGAGTTTCCCGGGCCGATGGGCGTGGTGGGCAGCAGTTGCCAAATGCGCTGACCGGCAGCTTGCAGCCAATCCACGAAGTGATGCGCGGCAGGGCCGAAGTCGCCGATGCCGTGCGGGCCGGGCAAGGAAGTGATGTGCAAAAGCACACCGGCTGAGCGGTTGGTGAGGTTCATCTTTAAGGCACTGCTGATTTTTTCAAACCGTGAATCACGCAAAACAACCCATTCGCACTTAGCTTGTATTCCGCCTGTCCTGAGCCTGTCGAAGGAAGTGCACGATCATCCTGGGCTTGTCGAAGAACGTGCCGTGCCAGTGCTGGTAAGGCGTAGCCAGGCTCAACCCGAACGGGGTGGGATGGAGTGGGTGCGGTAATGCTACGAACCTGAAAGGCCTCACCCCGCAGGCACCAAAAACACCGTCGCCAGCGGCGGCAAATTCAAGCGGATGGATTGCCCGCGACCATGACTGGCGTTCGCGCTAACTGGCAAAGCGGCACCGCCATTGCCCACATTGCTGCCGCCGTACTGAGCCGAGTCTGTATTCAAAACTTCGCGCCACGCGGCGCAGCCGTTGGGCACGCCAAGCTGAAAGTCGGGGCGCGGCACGGGGGTGAAATTGCTGATGACGATGACGCAATTATTCTGTCCATCACGCCGTATCCACGAATAAGTAGAACGCTCCACATCGTGCGCGTCGATCCACTCGAAGCCGCTGCTTTCGCAGTCCAAGCGGTGCAGCGCAGGCGTGTCGCGGTACAGCGTGTTCAGGTCGCGCACCAAGCGTTGCACGCCCGCATGCCGAGTGTCGACCAACTGCCCCCAAGGCAGCTCACCGTCATGCGCCCACTCGCCCGGCTGGCCCCATTCCTGGCCCATGAACAGCAGCTTCTTGCCGGGGTGGCCCCACATGAAGCCGTAGTAGGCGCGCAAGTTGGCGAAGCGTTGCCATTGATGCGGGTCGGACGGGTCCCCAGGCATGCGACCAAAAATACTGCCTTTGCCATGCACCACTTCGTCATGCGACAGGGGCAACACAAAGTTCTCGCTGAAGGCATAGACCAAACCAAAGCTCATGCGGTCGTGGTGCCACTTGCGGTTCACCGGATCTTCTTGCATGTACCTCAGCGTGTCGTGCATCCAGCCCATGTTCCATTTGTAGTGAAAGCCCAGGCCGCCGTGGTACGTGGGGGCCGACACGCCCGGAAACGCGGTGGATTCTTCGGCCAGGGTGGTGGCACCAGGGCACTCCGCGCCCACCACTTCGTTCAGGCGGCGCAGCAGTGAGATGGCTTCCAGGTTCTCGCGGCCGCCGTTCACATTGGGGATCCACTCGCCGTGTTTGCGCGAGTAGTCGCGATACAGCATGGACGCCACCGCATCGACACGCAAGCCGTCAATGCCTTGGCGTTCGATCCAATACAACGCGCTGCCAACCAAAAAGTTACGCACCTCGCGGCGGCCGAAGTTGTAGATCAGCGTGCTCCAATCGTGGTGGTATCCCTCGCGCGGATCGGCGTATTCGTACAGTGCGGTGCCGTCGAACTGCGCCATGCCGAAGGCGTCGGTGGGGAAGTGAGCCGGCACCCAATCGAGGATCACGCCCAAACCGTGCGCGCGACACGCGGCCACAAATCGGGCAAAGGCTTCGGGCGGCCCAAAGCGCGCGGTGGGTGAGTACAACCCGAGCGTTTGGTAGCCCCAGGAACCGTCAAACGGGTGCTCGGTGATGGGCAGCAATTCGATGTGGGTGAAACCCATGTCGGCGGCGTAAGCAGGCAGCGCCGCAGCCATCTCGTCCCAGCTGTGCCAACGGCCGTCGGGGTGACGCCGCCATGAGCCCAAATGCACCTCGTAAATAGACACCGGCGCATGGCGCTCGTTCTTTGCTGCGCGGTCGGCTGGCAGGGGCACTGCGGGCAACAGTGGCGCGATCATGCTGGCGGTTTCAGGGCGCATTTGCGAGGCACGCGCATACGGGTCGGCCTTCAGCGGGAGCAGCGTGCCTTGTGCGCCGATCAACTCAAATTTGTAGTGATCACCGACGCCTGCGTGCGGCACAAAAATCTCCCACACACCGCCGCCGTGGCGCAGGCGCATGGGGTGGCGGCGGCCGTCCCAGCCGTTGAAATCACCGACCACGCTGACGCGTTTTGCGTTGGGTGCCCACACACCGAAACGCACACCGTCGACCTCGTTCGCGCGCATGGGGTGCGCACCCAGCATGGTGAACGGGCGCAGGTGCGAGCCTTCGCCGAAGAAGTGCAAATCGTCGTCGGGGATCATCGCGGCGAAGGCGTAAGCGTCGGCATACCTTCCCACGGTCGGGCCCTCAGATCCGTCGGCCCATTTGATTTGCAGCCGGTAGTCGAAGCGGTTCTTCCGGCGCGCCAGCTTGCCTTCCCACAGACCGTCGGTGTGGCGCAGTTTGAGTGCTGCCACCAGCTTGCCTTCACCGACGGCATCGAACACCGCCACCTCCGCCGCGCCCGGCAACATGGCGCGCATCCACAGCGCACCGCTTGTGTCATTGCTGTCGCTGTGCATGCCGAGCACCGAGAACGGGTCGGCGTGGCGACCAGAAACGAGCGCGTTTACATCGGCAGTGGTGAGCATGAGCTTCCTTTACTTTTGAGCTGATCTTGCCGAGAGGGTCCAGACGCGTTCGACGTACTCACGAATGGTGCGGTCAACCGAAAATTCAACCATGCCCGCGATGTTGTGCAGCGCCATGTCGGCCCAAGCCGCAGGCGTGCGGTACAGCGCGTCCACGCGTTCTTGAGTGGCCACGTAATCGGCAAAGTCGGCCATCAACAAGTAGGTGTCGTGCGCCAACAAGCCGTCGACCAAGGCGCGGTAGCGAGCAGGTTCACCGGGTGAAAAATCACCGGCAGAAATGGCGTTCAACACACCCGACAACGGGCGGTTTTCTTCCACACACAAGCGCGGTTCGTAGCCCAGCGATTTGATTTTTGCCACCGCGTCGGCACGCAGGCCAAACACAAACATGTTCTCGGGG
>JANPNT010000339.1:0-27191 GCA_031427655.1 Burkholderiales bacterium | reverse complement strand
CAATTGATGACCACTACCGACGTGGACAACTGGCCCGCTGACGTGGACGGCGTGCAAGGCCCCGAGCTGATGGAGCGCTTTTTGAAGCACGCCGAGCGCTTCAAGACCGACATCGTCTTCGACCACATCAACACCGTTGATTTCAGCAAGCGCCCTTTCACCTTAACCGGCGACTCAGGCACCTACACCTGCGACGCTCTCGTTCTGGCCACCGGTGCCAGCGCCAAGTACATCGGCCTGCCGTCAGAGCAAGTCTTCATGGGGCGCGGCGTGAGCGGCTGCGCCACCTGTGACGGTTTTTTCTATCGCGACCAAGAAGTGTGTGTGGTCGGCGGCGGCAATACGGCGGTGGAAGAAGCGCTCTACCTGTCCAACATTGCCAGCAAAGTTCATTTGATCCACCGCCGCGACAAGTTCAAGGCCGAGGCCATCTTGGTGGACAAGCTGATGGACAAAGTGGCTGGCGGAAAAATGCAGCTGCACTTATGGCAAACCTTGGACGAAGTGTTGGGTGACAAAAGCGGCGTGACCGGCGTGCGACTGAAGAACACTCAAAACGGCGGCACCGCCAACCTGGCGCTGACTGGCTGCTTCATCGCCATCGGCCATCAGCCCAACACCGACATTTTCAAAGGCCAGTTGGAGATGAAAGATGGCTACTTGATCACTCGCAGCGGCTTAAGCGGATTGGCCACCATGACCAGCGTGGAAGGCGTGTTTGCCGCAGGCGACGTGCAAGACCACGTTTACCGCCAAGCGATCACCAGCGCAGGCACGGGTTGCATGGCGGCGCTGGACGCGCAGCGCTTCTTGGAGACTTGAAAGAAGCACCACCGCTTGAGACGCCCAAAGCGGGCTATACTCGGACTCTTTGCTAAAAACCGCTGCGCTTTATTTGCGCTTTGCGGCTTTTTGGAAGATGAGCACCTGGCGACAAAAAAAGTCGTGCTCATCGCACCTGAAATCATATTAGTTTTTACGGGAGAAGCGTCATGGCACGCGTCTGTCAAGTCACGGGTAAGCGTCCGATGGTGGGAAACAATGTTTCTCACGCCAATAACAAAACCAAGCGTCGCTTTCTGCCGAACTTGCAGTACCGCCGTTTTTTCCTTGAGGCTGAAAACCGTTGGGTGCGTTTGCGCATCTCCAACGCAGCTTTGCGTTTGATCGACAAGGTGGGCATCGAGAAGGTCGTTGCCGATCTGCGCGCCCGCGGCGAAATTTAAATCGGGAGCTCGATCATGGCAAAAGGTGGACGCGAAAAAATCAAGCTGGAATCAAGCGCCGGCACCGGTCATTTCTATACGACCGACAAAAACAAGAAAACCACGCCTGAAAAGCTGGAGATCATGAAGTTTGATCCAAAGGCTCGCAAGCACGTGATGTACAAGGAAATGAAGCTGAAGTGATTTGGCTTCTTTTCTGAGTTCCAAAGAACCCGCCCATGCAAGTCGGCGGGTTTTTTGTTGCCCGCATTTTGAGAGGCGGTCAAAAGATGCGAACGTAAAAAAGCCCGCACGCAGCGGGCTTTTGGAATTCTGATGTTTGTGTTTAAGCGTGTGCAGCCCGCAGCTTGAGCGCAAATTCTTGCAGCGCAGCAATGCCACTCTCTTCGGCCTTTTTGCACCAAGCCTGCAGATCAGCCACCAACTGCTCCGCCGACACGTTGGTGCGTGTCCACAACTGCCGAAGCTCTTCGCGCATAGTCACCAGCTTTTTCAGCTTTTCGTTGTCAGCCCAGGCGTTGGCCACTTGAGCCTTCACACCCACGGGGATTTTGTCTTCGTCGCGGTGCAGCCAGCGCTTGGCCAAGTGCATCTCTTTCCACTTAGCACTGTTCTCGGCGCCTTCGGCTTTCAAGCGCTCCAGCTCAATGCGGCAGGCAGCCCGCAAGTGAGCGGCGTACTTGGCCATGACTTCATAGCGGTTGGCAATGATGGCTTCCAAGGTGTGCGAATCGGCCAAGGGCTTGACGCTGCCCAACTTCAACGTAGGTACCGTTTTCCGCACAGTCGCCAAGCCGACGATCTCCATCATGCGGATGTACATCCAGCCGATGTCAAACTCATAAGGTTTGACTGACAGCTTGGCGGATGTAGGGTAAGTATGGTGGTTGTTGTGAAGCTCTTCGCCGCCAATCAAGATGCCCCAAGGCGTCAAGTTGGTGGAAGCGTCAGCCGCTTCAAAGTTACGATAACCCCACCAGTGGCCCAGGCCATTAATGATTCCAGCAGCAGTGACGGGAATCCACGCCATTTGCACGGCCCACACTGCCAAACCTGCTGCGCCGAAAAGCGCCAGGTCGATGATCATCATCAAGCCCACGCCTTGCCAGCTAAAGCGCGTGTATACGTTGCGCTCCAGCCAGTCGTCGGGCGTGCCGTGCCCGTACTTCTTCAGGGTTTCCTTATTTTTCGACTCCACACGGTACAACTCGGCACCAGTCAACAATACAGTCTTGATACCACGAGTTTGGGGGCTGTGTGGGTCATCTTCAGTCTCGCATTTGGCGTGGTGTTTGCGGTGAATGGAAACCCATTCTTTGGTCACCTGCCCGGTGCCGAGCCACAACCACAAACGAAAAAAATGCGAAGGAATCGCGTGCAAATCCAGCGCCCGATGCGCCTGGGAGCGGTGCAGGAAAATGGTGACGGCGGCAATCGTGATGTGCGTCGTGATTAACGCATACAAAACAATCTGCCACCACGTGGCCGCCAGCAAGCCGTGCGCTAGCCATTCAATCAAGCCATCAAAGACCGACATCAATATGTTCATCTCATGCCTTCAGCGAGCTCACGTCGAACTCAACTTGAATTGTAGGTGGATAGAGGCTGCCGTGCACACTGGGTGCAATAACAAGCACGACGGTTAAAGGCTATTTGGGCGCTTTTGCCGACAAATCAAGTCTTTTCCCACGCAGCAGCAAAAAATCCGTCGGTCGCGTGACGATGTGGCCACAGCCGAAGGAAGTCGCCGCGCACCAGGCTTTCGGCTTCATCGACATGCGCCTTGCCCAAGGCGTCGGCCACGGGTAGCACTTTGAAAACGGCCTTATTGGCCTCGGTGAAGGCCAGCGCGATGTCTTCGTTCTCAGCATTCAACAAGCTGCAAGTGGCGTAGACGAGGCGACCACCGGGTTTAAGCAAGCGCGCTGCGCTGGCCAAAATCGCAGCCTGCTTGACGCGCATTTCTTCGATGGACTTTGGCGACTGCCGCCATTTCAAGTCGGGGTTGCGGCGCAAGGTGCCCAAACCCGAGCAAGGCGCGTCCACCAGAACGCGGTCCAGCTTGCCTGACAAGCGCTTGATGCGATCATCTCGCTCGTGTGCAATTTGCGCCGGATAGACGTTGGACAGCCCGCTGCGCGCCAAGCGTGGCTTGAGCGCCGCCAGACGGTGACCGGAGGTGTCAAACGCATACAACCGTCCCGTATTGCGCATCGCCGCGCCCAAGGCCAAGGTTTTGCCACCTGCGCCCGCGCAAAAGTCGGCGACCATTTCGCCGCGCTTGGCGTCCACCAGCAGCGCGAGCAATTGGCTGCCTTCGTCTTGCACTTCCACATCGCCGCGGGTGAAGACTTCGAGCTTGTTCAGTGCGGGCTTGCCTTGCAAGCGCAGGCCCAACGGCGAGTAGGGCGTGATCTCAGACAGCAAGCCGCCTGCTTTCAGTGCGATTTGCACATCGTCGCGCTTGGCTTTGAAGGCGTTCACGCGCAAGTCCAAACCGGCGGGTGCGTTCAGGCTGTTCACCAGCGGCCAGAATTCGTGGCCGAGCTCAGTTTGCAGCAACTCGGCCAACCACTCAGGCAGGTTGTGACGCAGTTTGTCGGGCAGCGTGGCCCGGTCGATGGTGGCCACTTGCTCCATCCAGTGAAGCTCGGGCTCGGTGAGTGCCGCGCGCAAAAACGCGGCATTGCCTTGCCAGCCCAGCAGCGCCAAGCGGCGCTCCATTTCGCCTTTGCCAGACTGCGCCAAGTGTTGGTAGAGCAAGCGCTGGCGCAGCACGGTGTAAGTGGTTTCGGCCAGCGTGTTGCGCTCGCGTGGCCCCAGCGCTCGGTGGAAGCGGAAAAAGTCGGACACCACGCGATCGGCGGGCGTGTCGAACTGCATCACTTTGTGAATGAGGTCGGTGGAAAGTTCTAACAGGGCGTTGGGATGCATCTCTGATTATCCTTTGCCACTATGACTGACCTCTTAGTTTCACCTGAATCTGACCTGCCCGAACTTCCGGCCACACCACTGGGCCTCTATCGCCACTACAAAGGCGGCGACTACGAAGTCATCGGCGTGGCGCGCCACAGCGAAAGCAACGAACCCATGGTGGTGTATCGCCCGCTGTACAACCGCACCGGTTGGTGGGTGCGACCGCACGCCATGTTTTTTGGCAGCTTGATGGTGGGCGGCTTGCTGACGACTCGCTTTGCGCGAACATCGGCACCATGAACTTCATCACCGCTCGACCGCGCATGTTTTCGGCACTCACCATAGGCTTGGTCGCGAGCATGGCCTTGCCCGCGCCCAGCGGCCTCGTCACCAAGGCGCTGGTGGGCTGGAACGTCGGCGTGTGGACTTTTTTAGTTTTGATCATCACCTTTATGTTGCGGGCCGATCACGGCAAGCTCAAACGCATTGCCGCGGCGCATGCCGAAGGCGCTGCGGCGATTTTGACGGTCGTCGTTTTGGCCGCATTGAGCAGCTTGGTAGCCATCGTTATGGAGTTGGTGGCGGCGAAAGTGCCAGGCAGTCGGCATGCTTGGCCGCATGTGCTTTTAGCGCTTAGCACGGTGGTGTGTTCTTGGCTGCTGCTGCCTACGTTGTTCACGCTGAATTACGCCAGCCTGTATTTCGGACAGCCCGGTGGCGGACTTCACTTTCCCGACACGCATGCTCACTTCCAACCTGATTACAGCGACTTTGCGTATTACGCCTTCACCATCGCTGTGGCCTCGCAAACGGCCGACGTCAGCATCAGCACGCGGCCCATGCGCCGCCTGACCCTGGCGCAGTCTTTGTTGTCGTTTGTGTTCAACACCACCATCTTGGCGCTGACCATCAACATTGCAGCCAGCCTGTTTTAGGCCAAAAGCTGAGCCGCGCCAGCGCGGTGCGTGACCACGCCATTGTCGAAGTGAAGCGCACCTTCCAAGCACCAGCGCAGCGCCAGTGGGTACAGCACATGCTCACGCGCCAACACGCGGGCCGCCAAGCCGGCTTCGGTGTCATCCGGCAGCACAGGCACCACGGCCTGCGCCACGATGGGGCCGTGGTCTAAATCTGCTGTGACGAAATGCACTGTGGCGCCGGCCAATTTGCAGCCTGCCTCAAGGGCTCGGCGATGCGTGTGCAAGCCGGTGAATGCCGGCAGCAAGGAAGGGTGCACGTTCAGCATGCGGCCCCTAAAGCGGCGCACGAAGGTGGGCGACAAAATGCGCATGAAACCGGCCAGCACCAGCCAGTCGGGGCGGTTGTTGCCACAGTTGGTTTCGATCACATCGGCCAGCGCTGAATCGAATGCATCGCGCGTGGCGAAGTTTTTGTGATCGACAACCGCAGTGGCAATGCCGTGTTCCTTCGCGAGCTGCAAACCCGGCGCGTCAACGCGGTTGCTGATGACAGCGCGCACGCAAGCGTCCCATTTTTCTGCTGCGCACGCGCGCACGATGGCGTCCATGTTCGAGCCGTTGCCCGACAACAGGATGACGATGCTTTTCACGCCGCTTTGTCGTTCGCGCTGGCGATCAACGCGGTCAGTGCATCTGTCACGTCTTGCGCACTGACGCCCTCGCCTCGCGTGACCGGCGCCTCGCTGACCGACGCCGCCTCGAGCTTTAAACGCGACACCCAAGCACCAGCGTCACGGCCCGACTCGAACGGCGCGCTTTGCAACAGCAAGCTGCCATCGGCCGCGTTCAATTTGAAGTAAAACTTGCCGTCGGCTTCGCGGTATTGTTTGAAGATAGGCAGCGCAACTTTGTTCTTGACAGTTGCCGCAGCAAGCGCGGCCACAGCGACCATGCGCCGCAAACCCACCGCATGGCGCAGCTCGGCCAAGAACGGGGCCGACACCAAACGCGCTTTGCGGGCACCTTCCATCAACACGTCTTCGATGCGTTCAGGATGGGCCATCAGGTCGGCGTGGTGTTCGCGCAGCGGGCCTAATTCGCGCTCAATGCGCGCAGTGACCACGTCCTTGGCATCGCCCCAGCCCATGCCTGCACGCAAGTTGACGCGCAGCTCGGTGCGCTCGAGGTTGTCCGCAAATGCATCAAACAGCGCCACCAAATGCGCGGTGTCAGGGTCCTTCGGCTCGCCGGGCAAATGCGAGTCGGTAACGACGCGCGCAATCGCTTCGCGCAAACCTTTGGCGCCACCTTCGAACAGCGGCACGGTGTTGTCGTAGCTCTTGCTCATCTTGCGACCGTCCAGGCCCGGCAGCAGCGCCACGCGTTCGTCGATGTTGGCTTCGGGCAGCACAAAAAGTGCTTTGCCTGCACCGAACAAATGGTTGAAGCGCTGCGCCAAATCGCGCGCCATTTCGATGTGCTGAATCTGGTCGCGGCCCACCGGCACGCGGTGCGCGTTGAACATCAAGATGTCAGCCGCCATCAAGATCGGGTAACTGAACAAGCCCATGTTGATGTTGGCGTCAACATCTTCACCGGCCGCCACATTGGCGTCGGTGGCTGCCTTGTAGGCGTGCGAGCGGTTCATCATTCCCTTCGACGTGACGCAGGTCAGCAGCCAGGTGAGTTCAGGGATCTCGACGATGTCGCTTTGCCGATAAAAGGTCACGCGTTCGGTGTCCAAACCACAAGCCAACCACATGGCGGCGATTTCCAAACGCGAACGCTCAACGCGCGCCGGGTCGTCGCACTTCACCAGCGCGTGGTAATCGGCCAAGAAGAAAAAACTCTCGACGCCGCTTTCGAAGCTGGCTTGGATGGCGGGGCGGATGGCCCCGACGTAATTGCCAAGATGGGGCGTGCCCGAAGTGGTGATGCCGGTAAGGACGCGTTGGGTCATGAGGGCTGTTGAGAGGCGTTGCGAACGAGGCTGAAATCATGGCACAGCCGTGCACTGCCGATGCCGGCATGCCGCCTCTACCAGACAAAGTCAGAGTCAGAGTCGGCGCCCGCCCGTGCGACCGGACTCGGCAAATGCAATCGTAATGCTCGTGCCGCCCCATTCGCTTTCGCCCAAGCTGACCACGGCACCGTGCAGCGAAGCAATGTCTTGAACAATCGCGAGTCCCAAGCCGCTGCCTTCACCTTCGGCAGAGCGGCCACGGACAAAGCGCTCAAACACCGTAACGCGTTCGGCTTTGTCGATGCCGGGCCCCGAATCCGAGACTCTCACCAACGCCGGGCCTGACGTGACCTCAACAACCACGCGACCGCCATAAGGGGTGTACCGCACAGCGTTATCGATCAGATTGCCCAGCGCCTCAGCGATCAGATCGGGAATCATGTCAGCGAACACCGGCCCCGGCGCAGCGATGAGTTCAAGATTGATCGCTTTGACGAGGGCTTGCTCAGCGTGCACGGCCCCGACATCCTGCGCCAATGCGACCAAGTCGTGCTTGCAAAAGTCAAGGCCTCCGCGGATTTCAGGGTCGAGACTTCCAAGCGCCAGCAACTGTTGCACCAGCCGCGCGGTTCGCTGAGTCGAATGACTCAACTCGCGGATGACTGCGCGCGCATTTGCAATGTCGGGGGCTTTCGCGGCGCGAGCCAAACCGAGTTGTAAACCGGCCAACGGCGTGCGCAGTTGATGAGCAGCAGTGGCTGCGAATTGCCGCTCGCGGGCCAGCATTTCTCGAATGCGCGCTAGCAAATCGTTCAGTGCGGCTGCAAAAGGCATGAGCTCACCCGGCACATCCCTGTCGCTGATGGGCTCTAGTGAGGTGTGCGAACGTTCGCTCCACCGAACGGCAATCAACTCCAATGGCCGCACCGTGCCGCGTATGGCAAGCACGATGGACCCAGCCGCAGCAAAAAACAGTGCGGCCATCGGCCAAAACGCAGCCAACAGCTCCTGCGTGGATCGCTGCCGTTTTAACTGTGTTTCGGCAACCAATACGGTGACGGTTTGAGCATGACCTTCGTCCAAATCGACGCGGGCGATTCGCAGCAGCTTGCCATCGAACAGCGCCTCGTAGGTGAGACCGCGGCGGTAAGAAAGCGCCCCGGAACCACTTACTGGAATGCCTTTACGCCCGGCCAGCAATTGATTGCCTTGACGCACGCTGAAATAGATGGTGTCGTTGTCGTCGAACAGAAGAATTGACTGCGCAATTGGAGGTAAGTCCAGCGCCGCCATGCCCTGATCGAATTTCACCAACGAGGAAACCGAATGCGCCGCGTCGAGCAACCAGCGGTCAAACACGCGGTCGGTCAAGCGCTGTGCGGTGTACGTTCCCAACGCAGCCGTTGCCGCAACGATGACCAACAACGGCAACATCAAGCGCACCAGCAGGTCGCGCGTGAGCCAGCGGGTTCGCAATTGCCGTTTCATGTTGGCGCGTCCGCAGTCGCGACAAGTTCCAGCACATAGCCGAACCCGCGCAGTGTGCGGATGGTTGCGCCGCAACCTGCCAGCTTGGGGCGCAAGCGCGAGACGTAAACCTCTGCGGCGCTGTCGCCTACTTCGATGTTGCGCTGCGCGAGGGAGTCGACCAGCGCACGCTTCGTCAGCATGCGCGGAGCCCGCGCGATCAATAAGCCCAGCACCTCGAACTCTCTGGGCATGAGTTCCAGAACCGCGTTGTCTACGTAAACACGGCCTTCCTCGCCCAGCCAGCGGATGCGACCAAATTGCAGCGACTCGCCCCGTTTTGCTTGGCTGCGCCGTTGCAACGCATCGATGCGGGCGTCCAGCTCGTCAGGGTCGAAAGGCTTCACCAGATAGTCGTCGGCGCCGCTGTTCAGGCCGAGGATCCGGTCAGCAACACGGTCGCGCGCGGTGAGCACGATGATCGGTGTTTGGCGGTCACGCAGTCGCCACTGCATCAGCCAATGCACGCCGTCGCCGTCGGGCAAACCAAGGTCCAGCACGATCAAGTCGTAAAGACCGCCTGCCGCATCCTGACCACAGGCTGCGTTGGCAGCAGCCAAGTTGCTGCAGACGTCAACGGTCCATCCGCACGAGCGCCATCGAAGCAGCAACTCGCGCGCAATAACTGTGTCGTCTTCGATCAACAAGAGGTACATCGCTCTCACTGTACCGGGCCTACGGAGCCCCAAAAAGAGGCACGAACAGCGAGGTGGCGTCACAACACCAAGCACGCTCGCGGGGACATTGATAGCTGTTTGCAAGCTTCGATCCATAGGATTTGGAGGTATCGATGGATTAGTTTTGAACTACTGCACCTTGAAATTCACAGCACCACTTCCTCGTCATTTTTGGCTCATCCCGCTTTTGCTGGCGCTGTTTGTCAGCCCGCGCGCGCAAGCGCAGGCCTGCACGCCGCTGAGCGCCGAGCTGGCGTCGGCGCTCACGCTGGCGGCTGCGCTGGCGCGCACGCAGGAATGCCATCCCGACGTGCGTGCCGCGACTGGTGCGCTGGCAGCGGCAGGCGCGGATGTGACGACCGCGGCGCAAGGCGTCAACCCGCAACTCACCGTCGGCGCAGCCTCCATCAGTCGGAATCTGGGCAGCGGGCCGTGGTGGAACAAAACACTGGACCACCAAATTCGGGTTGATCAGACGATCGAGCGCGGTGGCAAATTGGCACTGCGACGTGCAGCGGCCGAGACACTGCGCGAAGCCGCGCGTGCGGATTTCAACGAGGCGCTGCGCCGGGCCAGACTCGGCGTTGCCCAGAGCTACCACGAACTGGCGGCGGCGCTGGCGCGACGCACCGAAACCGCGGCTGCATTGGAACTGGCCGGAGATGCGCAACGAGCGCAAAGCTTGCGGGTCAAAGCGGGTGACGCCGCTCCAATCGACGCCACCCGAGTCGCGCTGGATGCGATACGGGTTCAGGCCGACCTGCGCCAGGCAGAAGCCGATGTGCACGCCGCTCGCGTGCAACTGGCCACCTTGCTCGGCGCGCCAGAGTGGGCCGAAAAGCTGTTGCCTGTCGATGATGGGTTGCGACTTCGCGAGCTGAATTTTTCCGCTTCGGATCTCGAGTTGAACAGCACCGGTCGCCGACCCGATGTGCTGGCGGCGAGCAACCGCTTGCGCGCTGCTGAGCAGCGCTTGAACTGGCGCGCGCGCAACGCGTGCGCGACGTGGGCCTGGGAGTCCAGTTTGACCGCTACCCGGTGAGCGCCACCAATTCTTCAGGCTCAGGGAACACCTTGTCGGTTTCTGTTTCGGTACCGCTGTTCATTCGGCATGGCTTCGACGGCGAAATTGCGCGGGCTGAAGCTGACGTGGCCAATGCCCGCGAAACCCAGCGTCGTGCACAGCTGACGGCACGCAGTGATCTGGCACAAGCGCAATCAAGGTGGTCGGCAGCAGCGGCGCGCATGCGCCTTGCCACAACTGAGCTTGCCCCAGCGGCAGAACGTGTCGCGGCCGGTGCCGAGCTGGCCTACCGTCGTGGTGCCACGTCGCTGCTTGATGTGCTGGACGCACGCCGCGGTCTGCGGGCGGCGCACATCGAGCGCATCAATGCCGAGGCGGACGGCGCGAAAGCCGCAGCCGAGCTCGAAGCGGCGCGCTTCGTGCTCCCTGACTGACTTGGCATTCGACGCTTGACGCTTGACACCTAAAACTTGACACACCCACTTGGCCTGCTGCGATGAAACCCCACCCCTTGATGATTAATCGCAACGTCAGCGTGGCGCTGGCACGCGCGGCAAACGTTGCGATCCTTGGTCTTCTCTGCGCCTGCTCCCGGCCCGAGCCGCCCAAGGAAGTGTCCAAGCCGACCATCAATGGCGCAGTCGTCACCTTTCCCGCCAAATCGGCGCCCGCAGACCTTCGTCTGGCCACCGTGGGCAGTGAATCAGACAGCGCGCTCAATGTGCCGGGTCGCATGACTTGGGATGAAGACCACACGGCGCGCATTTATGCGCCTTACGCGGGTCGCATCGAACGCGTGCGCGTCACGCTGGGGCAAGTTGTCAAACGCGGCGCGGGGTTGGCCGATGTGAGTTCAAGTGACATCGGTCAAGCGCAGTCAGACTTGCAAAAGGCCCGGGCTGATGAGGGCTTGTCCCGCGCCTCCTTTGAGCGCGCGCGCGAGCTGGCCGACGCAGGTGTGATCGCGCGAAAAGACTTGCTGCAGGCTGAGGCCGATCTGGCAAGAAACCGCGCCGAGATTGGCCGCACACAGGGCCGTCTCAAGCAATACGGCATGACCGCCGATGCCGTCACGCAGAGCCTGACTTTGAAAACACCGCTGGACGGCATCGTGGTTGAGCGCAACGTCAACACCAAAGCAGAGGTGCGCACAGACGTTCAAGGGCCACCCCTTTTCACCATCAGCGACCCCGCGACGCTGTGGGTCAATCTGGATGTCGGCGAGACAGAATTGGCAGCGTTCCAACCCGGCAAATCGGTCGAGTTGCGCGCTGCCGCTTGGCCCGATCAATCGTTCCCCGCGACGGTGACTTCCATCAGCGAGGCTGTCGATGCCAACTCGCGAACCGTCAAAGTGCGCGCCAAAGTGCCGAACGCCGAGCACCGTCTGAAAGCGGAAATGTTCGTTACCGCTCGTGTGAGTCGGCTGTCCACGCTGCCCACGGTGCCTGCGGATGCGGTGCTGCTGAAGGGCGACCGGTTGTATGTGTTTGTGCAAAGCGCGCCTGACCAGTTTGAGCGTCGCGAAGTCACAGCGCGCAGCGGCGGCCCGCAAAGCTGGTGGGTGGCGAAAGGATTGGCCCTGGGCGACAAAGTCGTGGTGGGCGGAGCGCTGTACCTGGATCAACTGTTGGACTCGGCACGATGATCAGCCGCATCGTCGAATTTTCGCTGCGGCAATCACTTTTCGTATGGCTGGGTTTGGCCATCTTCATTGGTGGTGGTGCGATTGCTTTTCAGAACCTGCCGGTCGAAGCCTTCCCGGACGTGTCGGACACCCAAGTCAATGTGATAGCGCTCTATCCCGGACGCGCTGCCGAGGAGGTCGAAAAACAAGTCACGATTCCGATTGAGATCGCCCTGACCGGCATCCCCAACACGGTGCGCTTGTTCACGCACACGCAGTACGGACTGTCCTTTGTGATGGTCACTTTCGACGACAAGCCAAGCGACGCGCAGGCACGCCAGCAAGTGCTCGAACGACTGCGCTCCATCGATCTGCCCGCGGGTGTCACGCCTGACGTGCCGCCGCCTTCTACAGCCATTGGCGAAATTCTTCGCTTCCGCTTGCGCGGCGATGGCCACACATCCCGTGAGTTGCGCGAGTTGCAAGACTGGGTGGTGGAAAAAGGCTTGCGACAAGCGGGTGGCGTGGCCGACGTGGTCACGATGGGCGGCTCTGTCAAACAGTACGAGGTCAACCCCAGCCTGACCCGGCTTCGCGATCACAAGGTCACGTTGAGCACTTTGTTCACCGCCTTACAACGGGCCAACGGCAATGCCGGTGGTGGTGCGATCACTCAGGGACGGCAACAGTTTCTGGTCCGCTCACTTGGCAGCTTTCGCTCGTCGGCCGATATCGAACGCGTGGTCATCGCCGAAAACAACGGCACCCCAGTGTTGGTTCGCGACGTGGCGGATGTGCGCGTGGGTTCGTTCCCACCTCAGGGTTTGGTTGGCCAGGACGACGCCGACGACATCGTCAACGGCATCGTGGTGATGCGCAAAGGCGAGAACCCCTCGAAGGTGTTGGATGCGCTGCACAAGAAGATCATTGAGCTGAACACCCGCGGCTTGCCTGCAGGCGTGCAGATCGTGCCGTACTACGACCGCTCGGAACTGATCGGCAAAACACTGAAGACGGTGTTTTTGAACCTTTCCGAAGGTGCCATGTTGGTGATGTTCGTGTTGTTTCTGTTTTTGCAAAACTTGCGCGCCGCAGCCATCGTGGCGGTGGTGATCCCGCTGTCACTGATGGCAACTTTTGTCGGGCTGACTTTCATCGGCATCCCGGCGAACCTGCTGTCGCTGGGGGCAATGGATTTCGGCATTATCGTTGACGGTGCGGTGATCGTCGTGGAAAACATTTTTCGACGCCTGGGCCAGCTCGACGAGCGCCAGATGAAGGACAAAGCAACTCGCCTGCGGACTGTGCTGCAGGCCACTGTGGAGGTGGGTAGGCCCACGCTGTTTTCGATGATCATCATCATTGCAGCGCACCTTCCAATCTTCACGCTGCAGCGCCACGAGGGGCGTATCTTCTCGCCGATGGCGTGGAGCGTGACATCGGCCCTGGTGGGCTCGCTGATCCTGGCGCTGTCGCTGGTGCCGTTGTTGTGCCTGCTGCTGCTGAACAAGAACCTGCCGCACGATGACAACCGCTTGGTGCGCACCTGCAAGCGTTTTTATGCACCGGCGCTTACCTGGGCGATCGAGAGGCCGCGCTGGGTGCTCGCGGGCGCCGTCATCGCTTTGGCTGCCGCGCTGGCCTTGGTCCCCACCTTGGGCTCAGAATTTTTGCCCGAATTGGACGAGGGCACCATATGGTTGAGCGCGGACCTGCCCACTTCAATTTCACCCGCCGAATCTCAGCTGATTGCGCGCCGAATTCGCAAAGGCCTGCACGCTATTCCCGAGGTGGCGACGGTGATCAGCAAGATCGGACGACCTGACGACGGCACCGACCCAAAGACCATCAATATGTTTGAAGCGTTTGTCGACATCAAGCCCGAAAGCGCATGGCGCGCTGGCTTGACGAAGCCGCAACTGCTCGACCAAATGTCCGCTGTCGTATCGGAGACACCCGGTTTGGAGGCAGCTATTTCGCAACCCATTCGCGACAACGTTCTCGAAAGCATCTCGCAGATCAAGGGCCAGATCGTGGTCAAGATAAAGGGCGACGATCTCGATAAGTTGCAAATCATGGCCAACAAGCTGCAAGCGCTGGCCCACGCCACGCCCGGGGTCGTTCGTTCGTTCGTCGACCGCGAAGGCCAGTTGCCCCAGGTTCGCATCGACATCGACCGGGACGCTGCTGCGCGTTACGGAATCAACGTCGGCGATATCCAAGACGTTATCGAAACAGCGCTGGCCGGCAAGGCCAGCTCTGAGCTTTGGGAAGGTGAACGCCACTTTTCTGTGACGGTGCGGCTGGCACCGATGTACCGCAACCTCGAAGCGCTGAAAGCGCTGCTGGTCAGCGCGCCTTCTGGCGCACAGATTCCGCTGTCTCAGCTGGCCAACATCTCGATGAGCAGTGGTGCGATGAACATCGCCCGCGAGAACGGCGGCCGCGTAGCGGCGATAGGAATTTTTATTCGCAACCGCGACATGGGATCCGTTGTGGCGGATCTGCAAGCTGCCGCAGCAAGAGAAATCAAACTTCCCCCGGGTTACGACATCATTTGGTCTGGCGAGTTTGAAAACCAGCAGCGCGCAATGAAGCGCTTGTCCTGGGTTGTGCCGCTGTCGATCTTCGTCATCTTTTTGCTTCTGTTCGATGCCTTCAAATCGTTTCGCAGTGCATTGCTGATCACTGCAAACATCCCGTTCGCGTTGATCGGCGGAATCGTGGCCTTGTGGCTGACCGGCATCCCCCTGTCGGTGTCAGCGGCGATTGGCTTCATCGCGCTCTTCGGGCAAGCCGTTTTGAACGGTGTGGTCATCGTGACGCACTACAACGAGCTCCGCGCCGAAGGCATGGAACTCGTTGACGCCGTGCTCCAAGGAAGTTTGACGCGTCTGCGCACGGTATTGATGACAGCCTTGCTTGCGATGTTGGGCCTGCTGCCGATGGCTTTGTCACACGCGATTGGCGCGGAGACGCAGCGGCCGTTGGCAGTGGTTGTGATCGGAGGCTTGATTTCCGCAACGCTGCTGACGCTGCTGGTACTGCCCACCTTGTACATCTGGTTTGCGCGACACGAAGGAGTTGGAAAGTGAACGACAGCCCAATCAAGTTATGCCAAATGACCATGCTCATCGCAGCGACGGGTGTCGCTGGTTGTTCGGTCTTCAGCGGCAACGACGAAGCACAGTGGCGCAAGTTGACCGTAATGCGCATCCAATCGCGGGCCGAGCTGAGCACCAGGGTGGACATCAGTTGCATGGGTTCTGTTGCGGCAGGGCCCAACGAGGCGGTGGCTGTGGTCAAGTTCCGAGTCAACCGTGCGCCGTACTTGCAGGCGTTCGCGATTCCCGCGGGTCGAACATTGCACTTGGGAGACACGGTGGTCGTGAATCCAAGCCGGTGCATTCTCAAAGACGACTCGCTTCAATCATGAAGCAACTCGCATGCGTCATGTGGGTCCTCGCTGCGAGCCTGCCCGGCTCCTCGCATGCCGACGAAGGCAGTGACAGGCCTTTCAAGTTGACGCTGGGAGAGTATCGATACAACCAAGGCGGCAGCGGCCACGACTTGAATCTGCGTTGGCGACACAACGACAGCAATTTTTGGGTCGGTGCCTACCGCGATCCCGATTTCGGATCACAGCTCCGCATCGGCGCCGACACGAGCGTGGCGCTGGGCGGCAGCGCAAGCCTGCAGCCTTCGGTGCAGCTTGCGTCCGGTGGGTTTGTTGGTGCCAGCGTGAACTTTCAAGTTGGCGACCCATGGTTCGCGCTAGTAGGTCTGGGCCGAACCAACCTCAAACCTTATTTCAATCTGAACTTTGATCCGAATGATGCAATTACTGGCGCAATCGGTTGGCATGGAGACAACGGCCGAACCGTCTCGTTGGTGCTCGTGGCCGACAACCGCCTGCACACGGGCCAGAAGGACTGGCATGTGTACACGCGCTGGCCACTGTCCAACGATCTGCGCGCCAGCTTCGACCTCCTGCGAAAAACCGGCGAGGGCGACAGCGGCTACGTGCGCGCTTGGGGTTGGAGCACCACGCTGGATTTCCCCAGTTGGTTTGTCCGCTTGGCGCGCGATCCAAAACAAAATTTCTCTGCTCAGGATGCAACCCGACTGGCTGTAGGCGTGCGCTTTTGACGCGCATGCTCCGCGACCTTTGCTGCGAAGGCATGGGGCTACACCTTCGGAGCAGCGGTGGAGTGGACTCAGAGCTGGTGGACATTGCGTGCCGGCGCTTTCGCCTTGTCAAAAATCCCCAACAGCGAGGTGTTGGACAAAAGTTTTCGACAGTACTCGCTGATTGCGGAAGTGGAAGTGCGACACGAACTTTTGAGGCACGAAGGAAAGTTGAAGTTGCTGGGCTTCGTGAATCGTGGACGCATGGCGGGCTACGACGACGCAATCCGCTTGGGACAGGCCAGCGGTACCGCGCCGGATGCAGTGTCGGCCAGACAGGTTGCGTCGCGCCCGGGCATCGCCTTGAACGCAGAGCAAGCGCTTTCGTCCGGCGTTGGTGTGTTTGCGCGCGCGAGCATCAACAAAGGAAGCAAGGAAGCCTTTGAGTTCACAGAAATCAACAAATCTTTGTCTGTCGGTGCTTCGATGAAAGGCGGCCTTTGGCATCGGGCCTCCGACTCTGTGGGGGTCGCCGTTGCGGTCAACGCACTTTCGGGCGCTGCGCAACGCTACTTCGCGGCTGGCGGGATCGGCATTCTCATTGGCGACGGCAGGCTGCCCCACTACGGTCCCGAACAAATTGTCGAAACCAACTACAACGCCAAGTTGGCTGACGTGCTCAGCATGGCGCTCAACTTCCAGAGGATTGTTCATCCGGCCTACAACCGCGATCGCGGTCCAGTTTCAATTTTCGGACTTCGTTTACACGCTGAGTTCTGAAAGAATTTTTCACCTTCTTTGGTGTCGACAGCAGTGACATCGATCATGAAGCCCGATCTGGCAAGTGCAAACTCAAAACCTGTGCACCCACGTCAGTCGAAACGACCGCGACTCGGTCGGGTGAAAGTGGATGTCGCCCACACCACCTGCTGGTTCGCCTGGCAAGCGTGATGCGTAGTGATAGTCGATGGCCGACGCTCTTTTGTCGCCCAGGTTGAATCCCTCCAATTCCACGCTGTTGTTGGCATTGACTTTGTAGCCAATCCGGCCGTTGAACAACGCGGTGCTGCTTGAGCGAACACTGTTGTCTTCCAGCAGCGGACGCGGCCCGAAGTAGCGCCACTGCAAAGCCCCGAACCACGGGCCGAGGTTGTCAAGCGCAATGGCCAGCGAAGCCACGCCCTCCACCGCCCCTGGAACGCGCTGGCCCACCGCATCAAGACTGCGAAAGCGCGCGCGTGCAAATGCCAGGTCGGCGTCAACGGTCAACCAATCTGACAACTTGTAAAAGTTGGCCAGCTCAAAACCGGTGCGTCGGCTCGGCCTGCCGGCCTCGGTGCTGCCCGCGTCGCCCACAAAGATCAACTCGGAGCCAAAGTCCAAACGGTAAACCGACAGCGAAGTTTGCAAGCCCGGAATCATCACGGTGCGCAAGCCGATTTCGGCACCGCGCGACCGCACCAAAGCGGTGACGGGATCGACCGCTTCGCCGCTTTTCGGATCAACGCGAATGGTGGTTCCGCGCGCATCGTTGCTGTGAAAGCCACCGCCTGCGTTCACATAAAAATCGGTCTTGGCCCACGGTCCAAAAATTAAACCCAATTTGGGGTTGACGATGGCTGCGTTCACCGTGCCCGAGTTGACTTGGTTGTCACTGCCCACCTTGAACCGATAGCTGTCGGCACGCAAGCCCGCCACGGTGCGAAACCAAGGCGTCCAGCGCGTCGCGTTTTCGGCAAAAAGGCCCACGCTGCTTTGCTCGATGTGGTCGCTGCGCGTGGTGGCCACGGTTTGCCTTGCTTGAGTGCTCCGCAGGCTGTTGAAGATGTTGTCGGTTTGAAATTGCACACCCACGCTGTTTTCCGACTCCAGGCCCAAGCCTTTTTGCGCCCATGCGTGGGCGGCGTTCAGGCCAAAGGTGCGGCGTCGGTCGGGCTGGGCGAATTGATCGCCACGAACTTCGTCGTCCAACGCGTAAGTGAAGTTAGAAAACAAGTCGAGTCGGTTGTCGATGAGATAGGCGTTGACCTGCGTGCCCGAGGCTTCACTGCTGCGTCGCCACGCCGCCGACAGGCTGTAGCGGTGCGAGCTGCCGCCGTCCGTGGGGTCGACGGCATCGAAACGATTGAGCAAGCCCGCGTCCACTGCCCGCTTGGGAATTTGATCCGTCGCATTCCAGCGCGCTTGATAGGCCATCGCGGTCACGTTGAAGCCGTTCAGGGCATCACCTTCGCTATAGCGCAGCACGCCGTTCAGCTTGCGAAACTTGTCGGGGTTCACGAAGGGGCCGTCGTTTTGCATGGCTTCCAGCGCATACAGCAACTTGCCTGATGTTGAACCCGCGTTCACCTTCGGCGAGTCGGCCAGCAACACGCGCCGGAAGCCGTTTTGACCCGCGGCCACGCTGGCAATGCCGCGCTCCAAACTGTCGGCATACTTGATGCTCACTGCACCGGCGGAGGCGAAGTCGCCCTCGGCGGCGTAGTAAGGGCCTTTGCGGTATTCCATGCCCACCGCAAGTTCGGGAATCAGGAAGTTCAGATCGGTCCAGCCTTGGCCGTGGGCGTGTGAACGCTGGTTCACCAACATGCCGTCGACCGTGGTGCGCAGGTCGGTGCCGTGGTCGAGGTTGAAGCCGCGCAGGTAAAACTGGTTGGCTTTGCCTTCGCCGCTGTGTTGGCTGACGATCAAGCCGGGCGTGGCCTCCAGCAATTCGCCCGGCCGGTACACGGTGCGCGCTTCCAATTGTTTTTGCGTGACGGTGCCGGCGTTGGCCGAGTCGGCCATGCCGACCAAGCCGGTGCTGGTGCCGTTGACGATGACGCGTTCTAGCGTTTGCTCGCCGCCTGCGTGGGCGTGCGACGCAGTGACCAGATTGAAGGTGGCCGCGACTGACAGCACGGCCAGACTATGTTTGAGTTGGAAGGCATCGCGCGCAGCGCAAGCGACTGCGGCGAGTCTGAAGTGTTGAATTGTGTGTTTCATAGGTGTCTTCATGAGGTACAGCGAACGCCAGGGCGCGCGGCGCGCAAACGATTGCAGCGCTGTCGGCAGGTGGCGAAGTTGCAGCGTGAAAGAGAAAAAACGCGAGGGGTTTATTGCGCTCGGATTGAGCGTCCACCGCGCATGTGGGACGGTGCCGCCACTCGAACGCTGTGACGACGATGTGGTCTGCGCTGAGAGCGCAGAACGTCCTTGCTCAAGCCTTGCTCAGGCCTTGTTCAAGCCTTGCTCAGGTCGACAGGCTTGGGCGGACGACGCAGGCCGTGCGGCTCACTGGTCTTCAGTGCCCACCTGGGCGTTTCACACCGTGGGGAGTGCGGCACGTCTGCCGCGACCACAAGCTGCGGCCTCGTCAAGGCTGACGGCTGCGACAGCGCGGAACCTGCCTTGGCGGCCGACGCATCGAGCTCAGCTCGCGCCGCCTCGAAGGGTGATGTGGAGTCCACGGAAACCACGCTGCTGTCTGAGAGGTCGTGGTGGTGGCGCTCCAGCTCATGATGAAAGTGAGCCGGCTGTTTCGATTGCGAGTGAACAAAAACCGGCCTCGACGGTGCCGCTAAAACGGCCCCGAACAGCGCCGAAAAATTCAGCTTAGAGGGGTTCGACCTCAGCGAAATCGCCGAGGCCGATTCATGAAAATGTTGCGCACCGCGAACCTGTGACCAAGCGGAGGCCCATGCGCACAGCGCCAGCGTGATCACCAAACACACAACCACGGCTCGCCTTGCGGCAGCGGTGAGTTGAAGTGGTGATGCGCTGCGCATGGTCGGTCGGGTTTTGTGTGCCTGTTGACAAAAGTGGTGGAGCCCATCGGCTGGCTTGAAAGCTTAGCTTCCAAGCGGTTCGATACGCTGACGCCAGGGCTTTGAATGCACCCCTGCGCAATGAATGTGCGAGCGCAGAAGCCCTGTATTCGCTGCCAACCGCTGGTTAAACAGTGGCTGCGCCCAAACGCTCAACCGACAAATAGTGTTGCCGGTAATCCTCAAAGCTGACGGTGTCGCTGGCTTCGATTTGCTTTTGCAATTGCACCGAGGCGTAAGCCATGGCCACAAATTGAGATCGCAACTCCTCAGAAAACGGCAAGGCCAGCAAGCGCACTTGCGTCTGCGCCGACTGAGCCCGCGTGAAGGCGACGTAAGAGCCGTCGAATTCGGCCTGCATGGTGGCCAGCACACGGGCGGACGGCGTGAGGCTGGCATCTTTCACGCGGGCCTGCGCGGTGGCCAAGGCGTCGCGGTAGGCGGTGCCACCACCGACGCTAGTGTCCAAGCTGTCCAAGCGTTCGGCCAGTGGGGTCATGGCTTGCAGCAGCTCATCGCTCCAAGCGGTCAAGACGAGCTTTGCATCACCGCGCTCCAGCAGCAAATCGGTCTCGCGGCCTCGCGCTGCGGTGGCTTGTTGATTGCGGCCCAAGGCGGCAATTTCAGCGGGCGTGTCGTCGGGGCTGTCGCTCAGCAAGCAGTGCAACAAAAACATGTCGATGAAGCGCATGGTGGGTGCTGCAATGCCGACCGGCTCGAACGGGTCGAGGTCCATGCAGCGCACTTCCACGTACTCGACACCGCGCTCGCGCAGCGCGTGCAAGGGCCGCTCGCCTGAGCGAATCACGCGCTTGGGGCGAATGGTTCCGTAGAACTCGTTCTCGATTTGCAGCAGGCTGGTGTCGAGCTGGTTGTAATCGCCGCCCGGGTTGCGTATGCCCACTGCTTCATAAGGTGCATAGGGCTTGGTGAGCGCTTCTTGAAGCGACGCGGCATAGCCTTCCAGACTGTTGTAGCTGACCGAGAGCGAAGCCTGCGCATCGCTTTGATAGCCCAAGCGCCCCATGCGCAGCGAGGTGGCATAAGGCATGTGCAGCGTCTTGCCTTTGAGCACTTGCAAACCGTGGTCGCGGCCTTCTACGAAGCTGGAACACAAAGCCGGTGACGCGCCAAACAAGTACAGCAACAGAAAAGAGTGACGCCGAAAATTACGGATCAGGCCGAAGTACGCTTCGGTAGAAATACCCGGCATCGACCAGTTGTAGTGAATGCCTGAGATGGTCTGCATGCGCCGCCCGTAGCGGTGGCCCAAGCCCATGCGATACACACTTTTGGCACGGCCCACGTTCGACGAGCCGTAGCGGCCCAGCGGAATGGTTTCGTCGGTCGGTAAGCCGCACGGCATGCTGGAGACCCAGAGCATTTCATTGCCCATGTCTTTCAGGGCGCGGTAACTGAACTGGTGGATATGAGTGAGCTCATCCAAGCAGGCTTGAGCATCGCCGTGGACGCCGGTCACCAACTCCAACTGCGACTCGCAAAAGTCGGTGGTGATGTGCGGGTGGGTGAGTGCTGAACCCAACGCCGCTGGATGCGGCGTGAAGGCCAAACCGCCGTCGGGCTGCGAACGCAAACTCTCTTTTTCCACGCCCCGGCCCATGGCGCGCAATTGGGCGTCGGACAGTTCGGCTAGCTGGCTGGTCAGACCGCTCATGCGGTTCTCCTGAAATTTGGTCGAGACGCACGGTAGCAGAGGCTTGTGAAATTTGCCTGCTGCCCAGGCGATAGGCTTACTGGCTCGCGGTTCTAGAAAACACGTGTTTTGAGCACAAAGAATGACACCCGGGCAACGGTCTTTTCGAAAGCAAACACTGACATCCTCGCAGCCAATGCGGGGCCGAACGCTTGCGAATCGCAAAAAAATGTTCAGCTTCACTTGCAGCCAGAGGCATCAAACATTTCCTCAACGCGCACGGTTGATTTAATTCAATGTTTCTATTATTGTTGAAATATGAATGAAGAAAACCTTGTCAAAGCGCTGGCCGCTATGGCGCAGGTCAGCCGCTTGCGGGTGTTCCGCACCTTGATCGTGGCCGGGCCATCCGGCCTCACACCGGGCGCCCTGGGTGAAGAGCTCGGGCTGGCTGCCACCACCCTGTCGTTTCATTTGAAAGAATTGACGCACGCGGGTTTGGTATCGCAAGAGCGTGACGGCCGCAACCTGATTTACCGTGCGGTTTACGGGCAGATGAGCGCCGTGATGAGCTACCTCACAGCAAACTGCTGCCAGGGCCAAGCGTGCGACGCACGGCAAGTTCAAACGGCCACTCGTCGGCGCGCTCGAGCTTGCGAATGAGCCGCGCGTCGGTGCCACAAAAACTGCTTGCCGAGCTGCTTGGCACCGCATTGTTGTTGGCCGTGGTGATTGGCTCGGGCATCATGGCCGAGCGCTTGTCTGGCAACAACCCGGGCGGCAACATGGGCGTGGCTTTGTTGGCCAACACGCTGGCCACGGTGGGCGGGCTCTACGTGTTGATTGAAGTGTTCGGCCCGGTCAGCGGCGCGCACTTCAACCCGGCAGTGAGCGCGGTGATGGCACTGCGCGGTGAGTTGCCAGCCTCCTTGTGCGCCGCCTACGTGGCGGCGCAGCTGTTCGGTGCCATGTTCGGCGCGTGGACAGCGCATGCCATGTTCGAGTTGCCGATGCTTCAGTTTTCAACGCACGTGCGCAGCGGCAGCGGGCAATGGCTGGCCGAAGTTGTGGCCACCGCCGGCTTGTTGTTGGTGATACTGCGCGCCCCGCCCGGTCGCGCCTCCAGCATGGTGGCGGCCTACATTGGTGCCGCTTACTGGTTTACCGCCAGCACCTCTTTCGCCAACCCGGCCGCCGCTTTCGGGCGCATGTTCAGCGACAGCTTTGCAGGCATTGCGCCCGCCAGCGTGTTCGGTTTTGTGGCGGCGCAATGCACCGGCGCACTGATCGGTTGGGGCCTTCACATTCTTCTTGGAGCGCAAAGCAAATGAGCGTCACGATCTATCACAACCCCGACTGCGGCACCTCGCGCAACACTTTGGCGCTCATACGCAACAGCGGCGTCGAACCTGATGTGATGGAGTATTTGAAAACGCCGCCCAGCCGCGAGGTGTTGTTGGCGCTCATCCAAGCGATGGCAGTGCCTGTGCGAGAAATGATGCGCCGCAAAGGCACGCCCTACGACGAGTTGAAGCTCGACGACGACGCATTAAGCGACGCTGACTTGGTGGAAGCCATGCTCAAGCACCCCATCCTCATCAACCGCCCCATCGTTGTCACGCCGCTGGGCACGCGCTTGTGCAGGCCGTCGGAGTCGGTGCTGGAACTATTGAGCAACCCGCAGCGCGCTGCCTTCGCCAAAGAAGACGGCGAAGTGGTCGTTGATGCCAAGGGTCAACCTGTTGTGCGCAAAGCATGAGCTCGGAACACGGCCTTCCAAACGTAGACGCCGCGTTGTTTCAACGCACCGACGCAGCGCGCTTGCAAACACCGCTGAGGTCAATGCACGCACCGCGCTTTTTGTTGCTTTACGGATCGCTGCGCGAGCGCTCCTACAGCAAGCTGCTTACGCTGGAAGCTGCGCGCTTGCTGCAAGCCTTGGGCGGCGAGGCGCGCTTATTCGACCCGGCCGGATTGCCCCAACCCGACGCGGCGCCCGACAGCCACCCCAAAGTTCAGGAACTGCGCGAACTGGCCGCATGGTGCGAAGGCATGGTGTGGACTTCGCCAGAGCGACACGGCGCGATGACCGGCATCATGAAATCGCAAATCGACTGGATACCACTGAGCCTGGGCGCGGTGCGGCCCACGCAGGGCAAAACCTTGGCGGTGATGGAGGTGTCTGGCGGTTCGCAGAGCTTCAACGCCGTGAATCAAATGCGCATCCTCGGTCGCTGGATGCGCATGCTCACCATCCCCAATCAGTCGTCGGTTGCTCAGGCGTTCAAAGAGTTCGACGACGCAGGCCGCATGAAGCCTTCGCCGTACTACGACCGGGTGGTCGATGTGATGGAAGAACTGATGAAGTTCACCCTGCTCACCCGTGACGTGGCACCGTATTTGGTAGACCGCTACAGCGAGCGCAAGGAGAGTGCTTCGGAATTGATGCAGCGGGTGAACCAGCAGGCGACTCAGCGGGCGATCTAGACTTCACGCCAAGCGCCTTCGCAGCAACTTGGACTCACAACATGACCCTGACTCACACAGGCGGTTGCGCCTGCGGCGCAGTGCGTTTCAGCGTGCGCGGTCAACCCGTTTTTGGCACGGTGTGCCACTGCAAGTTTTGCCAACGCAGACTGGCCACAGCGTTTGCGGTCATGGCATCGTTCCCGGAAGACGCGGTTGAAATATTGCACGGCGAACTGACAACGTGCGAGCACCGATCTGACGAAAGCGGGCGCTGGCTGCGCATGAGTTTTTGTGCGCGGTGCGGGACAACCGTGGCCCACACCGCGCAAGTCAGGCCGGGCCTGAAAACCGTCGCTGCGGGTTGCTTTGACGACGCCAATTGGTTCGCCGTCGACCGCCACATTTGGGTGCAAAGCAAGTTGCCTTGGGTGGTCATCCCCGAGGGCGTGGCGGTCTATCCGCAAGGCGTTCCGGCTGTCCCTCCAAATTGAAGGAACGCCGGGTCAGCCCACCACCACTTCGCTGATTTGCATGACCGGAGCCAAGTCGGTGTAGTTGGCAATGTCGGCCATGATTTCTGCCGCGTGCGGGCCGAAACCGGCTTGGAAAGACTCGACGCTGTCGGCGAAGATGTGGCACATGCCCACGTACGTGGGCGGCGTGCCGGGCGCGCCGCCCGACAGGCCCTTGTCGACCGTGTAACTCTTGCAGCTGTGGCCCATGCGGGCCTTGAGCAGCGGCATGTGTTTGTCGCGGTAGTAGGCATGGTCGAACCGAGCGCCGGGGGTGTTGGGGTACATCACGCTGACCTTGATCATGGGAGTCTGCCTCGTGGATGCGCCTGCAAATGCAAGCCTGCGATGGTGCGCTTCGGTTGACTGTCCCGCAAGCGAGTTGGTGACACCCCAGGGCCGCACCGAACAGCTTAATTCGCGTCGTCGGCGTCTTGCTTGCGTGCAAAAACGTAGCCTGCACCGCGGACTGTTAAAACACGGCGGGGATTTTTCGGGTCGTCTTCAATGAGAGCCCGTATGCGCGAAATGTGAACATCAATAGATCGGTCAAAGGCCTCCAGCGGATGGCCTTTGAGGGCGTCCATGATGTGGTCGCGCGACAGCACACGGCCGGGGCTTTGTGCCAGCACCACGAGCAAATCAAATTGGTGGCTGGTGAGATCGCAGGGCTTCCCACTGAGGCGGGCCACGCGTTCACCGAGGTCGACCTCCAAACGACCGAATCGCAGCAGGTCTTCAACGCCCGTGTGGGCGGCCGCGCGACGCAGCAACGCTTTCACTCGTGCCAGCAACTCACGGGGCTCAAACGGCTTGGGCAGGTAGTCGTCGGCACCCATTTCCAAGCCAACGATGCGGTCCAGCGGTTCACCGCGCGCGGTAAGCATCAACAGCGGCAAATGCCGGGTGCGCGGACTGACGCGCAACTCTCGGCACAAGTCCAGGCCGTCTCCGTCGGGGAGCATGAGGTCGAGAACCAGTGCATCGAACAAACCTGTGGCCAGCTGTTCTCGACCCGCGGCCAAGTTTGACGCGTGGTCGACTGCGAGCCCTGCAGCCCGCAAGTAGTCACCGACCATGGCTGCAAGGCGGATGTCGTCATCGATGAGCAAAAGGCGTGAGGTCATGGGCGCGGAGTTTTGAAGCAGGCTTGATTGAAACTCAAAAAGGCGTCCGCTTGCAAAGTGCCAGCAGACGCCCGCGTGCGTGTCGGCCAAACACCTTCAGATGCCGGGCGACACACGTCGCTACTTCAATTTACGACTTCGGCGGCTCGCGCCTTTCGCCCAACATGCGTTTCATGCGGTCGCGCATGGTGTCGCTGCGCTGCGCCATGCGCTGGGCCAACTTGGCGCGCTGCTCAGGCGTGAGCACCTTGCTGGCGTCGAGCATGGCTTGCAGCGTGCGCTTGCTCATTTGATCGTGCTGGGCCAACAGCTGCTGACGAACTTGTTCAGCCGCAGCCGCATCAACATTCGGTGCGGTAAAAATCTGCATGGCTTTTTCATGCAAAGCGCGGTTGGACTCGTGCTGCCCTTTCAACTCGGTGCCCGCAGTTTGCGCAATTTGCTTGATCTGCGCACGCTGCGCATCAGTGGCATCCAGGCCGTCCAACATGTGATCCAGCATGCGGCCCATGCGTTCGGGGTTGCCCATCATGCCGCCGCCGTGCATACCCATTGAGCCGCCCATGCCACCGCCATGATCGCCACGGCCATGCTGAGCCCACACCGACCCTGACAAGGTCAACGCCACCGCCCCCACTGCTGCCAAAGCGCCGGTCCAGCGCGCGCGCTTCAAATTCAACTTGCTGTTAGCCAACATCGATCGCCCTTTGAGTAGACAGGCCCTGTGCCCGCAATTGAAGAGTCGCATCCATGCGTAACTATGGGATGGCGCGGCGGTAAAGATCTGTGAACACTTCACGGTGTGGATGTCCCGGCACTGAGCTTGCATTTGCGGTGACCGAGGCTGCGGCTTCCACTGTTCGCCCAGCGCACGCCGACGTCGAGCAAGCCCAGCAGGGCGGCCCGATTGCGCTGCATCGACAGGTCGAAGACGTTGACTTCGTTGCCGGCATTTGCAGGCACGCGTTTGAGGAGCTCCATATCGCGCTTCAACCCGGTCAGCAGCGTGGCGGGCACCGGCTCGTGGAGCCGCCGCTGCAGACATCGAATCGCTTCGGCATCAGTCTGGACCGGCCGGCGTCACTTCGTCCATGCGGACTCAGCGCTGCAACGCTTGTTCCAGCTGCGCCTTGTTCATTTTGGAGCGACCTTTCACGGCTCGTTGCGTTGCCTCGTTGCGAAGCTGCGCCAACGTGCGCCCAGCCTCACGTTGATGCGACCGCAGACCGCCGCGCCGACTTGCCGACATGTCGTTGATCGACGAGGCGCTCGCCTGCTCGGACTCGCCATGTTGTGCCCGCTCCTTGTTGACGGTGCGGGCCGCAATCTCCGCGGCGACTTGTTCTCCCTTGCCGCGTTCGAGCAGGCTGTCCTTGATGTGCGCGTACTGACGTTCGCGCTTTGCGCTCCACGACTTTTGCGGCATGTTGGCTCCTTGGGCAGACGCTGGGAAATGCGAATGAGCGAGGCCGCTGCCGCGCCTCGATTCGCGCGGACGTGACGGCCACCGGCGGCCTATCGGAGGGCGGCTCCCGCACCGGATCGGGATGCTCCGGGTGGGGCGGATCTCGCACTGGCTCTGGCCAAGGCGGCTCTCGCACCGGATCGGGATGCT
>JANPNT010000338.1:0-2083 GCA_031427655.1 Burkholderiales bacterium | reverse complement strand
GAGCTTGAGGCCGAAATCATCATCCTTGATGGCCTTGAAGAGCAGGCAAAGCAGGTTGTCCACTCCGGCCAAGACCGCAAGTGGGACGAACTGTCCAACCTGCTGCAGTCGCCGACCATGCGCGAAGAAAGTGGCCGTCAGCGCAAGCTGATCATCTTCACCGAGCATCGCGACACGCTGAATTACCTCGCGGTCAAGATTCGTGGGCTGATCGGCAACGAGGAAGCTGTGACGATGATCCACGGCGGCGTCAAGCGTGAAGAGCGCCGCAAGGTTCAGGAACTGTTCCGCAATGACCCAGCAACGCGCGTCCTGCTGGCCACTGACGCCGCAGGCGAAGGTGTGAACCTGCAAAACGCCAACCTGATGGTCAATTACGACCTGCCCTGGAATCCGAATCGTCTCGAGCAGCGCTTCGGCCGTATCCACCGGATCGGCCAAACCGAGGTTTGCCACTTGTGGAATATGGTCGCCGCCGAAACCCGCGAGGGTGACGTGTTCCAGCGCCTGTTCGAGAAGCTGGAAGTCGAGCGCGAAGCATTGGGTGGCCGTGTGTTCGACATCCTCGGCGAAGTGTTTGAGGACAAGAGCCTCAAAGACCTGCTGATCGAAGCGATCCGCTACGGCGAAGACCCCGAAGTCCGCTCGCGCCTGCTGCGCAAGATCGAAGGCGCGCTCGATACCGCCCACCTTGAAAACATCATCAAGCGCAACGCGCTATGCGAAGAAGTGATGAGCACCGAGCGCCTGTTTGCCGTCAAAGAAGAAATGGAAAAGGCCGAGGCTCGCAAGCTGCAACCCTACTTCATACGCTCCTTCTTCAATCAGGCCTTCCAGCAACTCGGCGGTGAACTGCGCCCGCGCGAGCAAGGCCGCTACGAGATCACCCACGTTCCGGCCAATATCCGGGAGCGCGACCGCCAAATCACCGGGCGTGACCGCCGCAACGCCGACACGGTACTGCGTCGCTACGAACGGGTTTGTTTCGAGAAGCAATTCGTCCGCCTGATCGAACGTGTCGGTGCGCCGATGGCCAGCCTGATGCACCCCGGCCACCCGCTGATGCAATCGGTGACCGACCTCGTGTTGGAGCTGCATCGCAACAAACTCAAGCAAGGCGCTGTGCTGGTCGACCCCAGCGATATGGGCATCACCCCAAAAGTGATGTTCATCATCGACCACTCGGTGCGAGAAGGTGCAGATCCCGCCCACGTAGTTTCTCGCCGGATGCAATTTGTTGAGATCGACCCGCAGGGCAACACCATCAATGCTGGCTGGGCCCCTCACTTGGATATGGAATCCATTAGCAAGGCCGATCTGGCTCTGATACAGGACGTGTTCGCTGCGCCGTGGCTCAACGGCACCGACGCGCAAAACCTCGAGCAGGTTGCGCTGGCGCACGCCTCCACCCATCTCGTGCCCGAGCACTTTGACGAGGTGCGCAACCGACGCGAGAAAAATGTCGACAAGACCCTGGCCGCAGTTCACGAGCGCTTGGTCAAAGAGATCAACTATTGGTCAGATCGCTACATCAAGTTGCAGGACGATATTGCCGCAGGCAAGGATGTGCGTCTGACGCTCGAAAACGTCCGCCGCACCATTGACGACCTGACGGCCCGCCGCGAGTCGCGTGAAAAAGAACTGCTTGCTATGCGCCACATTATCTCTGCAACACCCGTTGTTGCCGGTGGAGCCTTGGTGATTCCTGCAGGCCTGCTGGCCCAGCGCACAGGCCAGCCGGGATGGACGGCAGATGCTGACGCACGAGCCCGGGTTGAGTGGGCCGCCATGAACGCCGTGATGGCTGCCGAGCGTGCGCTTGGTCACGAGGTCATCGACGTATCGGCGCAAAAGTGCGGGTGGGATGTGACCAGCTCGCCAAGAGCGATATATGGCAAGCTGCCGCCATCGCGCCACATTGAGGTCAAGGGCCGCGTCAAAGGCAGCACCACTGTCACCGTCACCCGCAACGAAATCCTCTACGGTCTGAACCAGCAGGACAAATTCATTCTGGCCATCGTCATGGTGGACGGCGAACAGCACGAAGGGCCGTTTTATGTGACCAAGCCTTTCACGCAAGAAC
>JANPNT010000337.1:0-3944 GCA_031427655.1 Burkholderiales bacterium | reverse complement strand
GGCTGGTGCGGTTGAGGCCAGCAGTTCAGGACTGGGCATCGCCGGTCACTTTTCACTGTTGGGGGCCATGCTGGCGCTGGCCTTGTTTTTGGCTCCGCTGGCGACAGCCGCAGCCCTGCGAATTTCCCTCGAATGAACATGCTTTGTTTTGATTTGTCCTCCACTTGGAGTTGTGCGTGGTGACAGCCAGCAACCGCATCAATTGGTTCAAATACGCCGCCCCGCCGCGCTTGCATGCGCTGGCCGGTTCGGCATTGCCTTGGTTCGCCGCCTTGGGCGTGGCTTTCACGCTTCTGGGCTTGTGGATAAGCTTGGGCTCAGCGCCCACCGACGCGCAGCAAGGCGAGGTTTACCGCATCATCTTTATCCACGTGCCTGCGGCGTGGATGTCAATGTTGATTTACTTGGCCATGGCGTTTTGGGCCGGCGTGGGCTTGGTGTTCAACGCGCGCAGTGCGTCGGCCTTGGCGCTCTCGCTTGCCCCGACCGGTGCTTTGATGACCTTCCTGGCGCTGTGGACGGGAGCGCTTTGGGGCAAGCCCACTTGGGGCGCGTGGTGGGTGTGGGACGCGCGGCTCACGTCGGAATTGATCCTGCTGTTTTTGTACATTGGCTACTTGTCGCTGCACGCTGCGATTGACGACACGCGCCGGGCTGATCGGGCAGCGGCGTTGTTGGCCTTGGTGGGTGTGGTTAACGTGCCCATCATTTACTTCTCGGTGAAGTGGTGGAACACCTTGCATCAAGGTGCTTCGGTCAGCTTGTTGCGCGCGCCCAGCATGGCCACCACCATGCTCACTGGCATGCTGGTGATGACGCTGGCGTTTTGGATGTACAGCTTTGCCGTGGCGCTGATGCGGCTGCGGGTGATTTTGTTGGAGCGCGATCAACACACCGCGTGGGCCCAGCAAGTTTTGAAAGAGATGCGCCCATGAAATCCAACATGATTTGGAACTTGAATTGGTCTGGCGCGTCAGACTTTCTGGCCATGGGCGGCTATGGGCTTTATGTGTGGGGCTCGTTCGGTCTGACGGCTTTGATCATGCTGTTGGAGCTGTGGTCGCTGGCCATGCGTCGCAGGTCTTTGCTTGCCTTGAACGCCGATGTAGGCGAAACCGATTTGGAGAATTCCTGAATGAAAGCCAGAACCAAACGCGGCTTGGCCATCGCCGTCGGCCTCACCACATTGGGTGTGGCGGCCGCACTCGTTCTGAACGCCTTCCAAAGCAATTTGGTGTTCTTCTTCAGTCCCACGCAAGTGGCAGCCAACGAAGCGCCGCACGAGCGCAGCTTTCGCATCGGCGGCTTGGTCGAGCAGGGCAGCATTCGGCGCGAGGCCACGGGGTTGACCGTGAACTTCACCGTCACCGATTTGGCCAAAACCATTCCTGTGACCTACACCGGTCTATTGCCCGACTTGTTTCGTGAAGGCAAGGGTGTGGTGGCGCAAGGCAAGCTCGGTTCTGATGGGCTGTTTCGCGCCGACCAGGTGCTGGCCAAACACGACGAAAACTACATGCCACCCGAGGCGGCCGATGCACTGAAGCGGGCCCAAGCCGGGTCCATGTCAGCGGGTGCGACTATTACAACGACGGTCACACCGCCTACGAAAGCGAGCAAGCCATGATTCCCGAACTCGGTCACTTCGCATTGATTTTGGCGCTGGCCATGGCCTTCGCGCAAAGCGTTTTGCCGCTTGTCGGCGCGCAAACCGGCAATGCTGCGTGGATGTCGCTGGCGCGTCCCTCGGCGCGGGGGCAGTTCCTGTTCATCGCGATTGCCTACGCCTGCCTCACTTATGCCTTCATCAATAACGACTTCTCGGTGTTGTTGGCGGCGCAGCATTCCAACTCCACCTTGCCGTTGATTTACCGCATTACTGCGGTGTGGGGCAATCACGAGGGCTCGATTTTGTTGTGGTCGTTGATCTTGGCGGGCTGGACTTTGGCGGTGTCCATCTTCTCCAAACAGCTCGACGACCGCATGCTGGCCCGGGTGTTGGGCGTGATGGGCCTCATCAGCTTCGGTTTCATTTTGTTCACGCTGCTGACCTCGAACCCCTTCATCCGTTTGCTTCCCGCAGCCGCTGACGGACGCGACTTGAACCCGCTGTTGCAAGATCCGGGAATGATCATTCACCCGCCCATGCTTTACATGGGCTACGTCGGTTTTGTGGTCGCGTTTGCATTTGCAATTTCGGCACTTTTGTCGGGCCGCCTTGACGCTGCCTGGGCACGCTGGTCGCGTCCGTGGACCACAGTGGCCTGGTGCTTCCTGACCTTCGGCATTGCCCTGGGCAGCTTCTGGGCTTATTACGAAATAGGCTGGGGAGGCTGGTGGTTTTGGGACCCGGTGGAGAACGCCTCCTTCATGCCTTGGTTGGTCGGCACGGCCCTGATGCATTCGCTGTCGGTGACTGAAAAGCGCGGCGGCTTCAAGATGTGGACGGCGCTGCTGGCCATCTTGACGTTCAGCTTGTCTTTGCTGGGCACGTTCATTGTTCGCTCAGGCGTGCTCAGCTCGGTGCACGCATTCGCGACTGACCCGGCCCGCGGAATCTTCATCCTTGGTTTCTTGGCCGTGGTGATTGGCGGTTCGCTGTTGTTGTTTGCGTTCCGCGCACCCAAGGTTGCCGCAGGCGGCAGCTTCGAGATGGTGTCGCGCGAGTCCATGTTGCTCGCGAACAATGTGTTGTTAGTGGTGGCTGCTGCGGCTGTTTTGCTCGGCACCATTTACCCCCTGGTGCTCGATGCCATGGGCGTGGGCAAGTTGTCGGTCGGCCCGCCTTACTTCGTGGCGGTGTTTGTGCCCTTGATGGCACCGGCCTTGTTTTTGATGGGTGTGGGCCCGATGACGCGCTGGCGCAAAGCCGAGGTGATGGACTTGGGCAAGCGCCTGCGCTGGGCTTTTGGTGTGAGCTTGGCATCAGCCCTGATTGCACCGTTTGTACTTGGTCACTGGACGCCGATGGTTGGCTTTGGTTTGTTGCTGGCCGTGTGGATTGCCAGCACGGCCGTGGTCAATTTGGTGACCCGCGTGCGCGAGCATCCTGCGAGCGCAACTGCTGCTTTGGCCGCCCAGCCTGGCAGTTATTACGGCATGTTATTGGCGCACTTTGGCGTGTCGGTGTTCATCGTCGGCGTGACCATGGTGAGCGGCTTTTCTACCGAGTCTGATGTGCGCATGGAAGTCGGCGACACCACGACCGCAGGCCAATACCAAGTGCGCATGGACGGCGTGAAACGAGTGGTCGGCCCCAACTATGTTTCGTCGCGTGCAAGCCTGAGCATCACCGAAAACGGCAAACCTGTCGGCGTGCTCACACCTGAGCGGCGCGTCTACAACGTCAGCCGTTCACCCATGACCGAAGTGGCTATCGACCGTGGCATCACGCGCGATGTGTATGTGGCGCTGGGCGAACCCGTCAGCGCCACTGCTTGGAGCGTGCGCGTTCATCACAAGCCGTTTGTGAACCTGATTTGGATTGGCTGCTTGTTGATGGCTTTGGGCGGCGTGTTGGCGGCTTCAGACCGGCGCTACCGGATCAAACGCAAAGCGGCAGCCCATGCTGAGGTGGCGCTTCCTGTGGTGGCACCTGACGACAAAGCGCTGCGACCCGCTGCGGCGCGCTGAAAGATTCACGGCAGATGAAACGGTACCTGCTCCCGCTGCTGGTTTTTTTGGTGCTGGTGGGCTTCTTCGCGGTGGGCTTGAACCTCAACCCGCGCGAGGTGCCGTCCGCGTTGATCGGCAAGCCTGTGCCTGCCTTCAGCTTGCCGCGCCTTGACGACGCGTCGAAGAAGTTTTTCGGCGCAAGAGATGAAAGGCAAAGTTTGGGTCATCAACGTGTGGGCATCGTGGTGCGCACCGTGCCGTCAAGAGCATCCCTTGGTGAACGACATGGTCAAACAGGGCGGCGCGCCGGTGGTGGGTTTGAACTACAA
>JANPNT010000336.1:0-9664 GCA_031427655.1 Burkholderiales bacterium | reverse complement strand
CTTTACCGATAAGGATGAAACTTCCCGAGACCCCACACGCTCTGATTGAGCTTCACAGTCTTATACTGGAATTTCGTTGAAAACATCATCTCCGTCAGGAAGCAGGTCATACATGGGTGCCAAACTAAAAGTTGCGGGCTGGGTAGCGGTGGGTGCGGTGGCCGGAGCGCTGGCGACCATGCAGTTGCAAGCCACGGCACGGAATTCGGTCACACAGCTGCCACTGGAAGAATTGCAACAACTGGCTTCTGTTTTCGGCATGGTCAAGTCTGACTATGTGGAAGCGGTGGACGAGAAAAAACTGATCACCGACGCTATTGGCGGCATGGTTGCGGGCCTCGACCCTCATTCCCAATATTTCGACAAGAAAACTTTCAAAGAATTTCGTGAAGGCACCACGGGCCGCTTTGTGGGCGTAGGCATCGAGATTGGCATGGAAGACGGCTTCGTGAAAGTGGTGTCGCCGATCGAAGGCTCACCCGCTTTCCGTGCCGGACTGAAAAGTGGCGACCTCATCACCAAAATTGACGAAACCATGGTCAAAGGCCTGACCATGGATCAAGCCGTGAAGCGCATGCGCGGCGAGCCCAACACCAAGGTAAGCCTCACGATTTTCCGCAAGGCTGAGACCCGCAGCTTCCCGGTGACGATCACGCGCGAAGAAATTCGCGCGCAAAGCGTGCGCGCCAAAATCGTGGAACCCGGCTACGCTTGGATGCGAGTAAGCCAGTTCCAAGACCGCACTGTCGAAGACTTTGCCCGCAAGATGGAAGAGCTTTACAAGGAAGACCCAAAGATCAAAGGCATCGTGCTGGACCTGCGCAACGACCCGGGCGGTTTGCTTGAAGCTTCAGTCGCCATTTCTGCCGCCTTCTTGCCGGCAGACGCAGTGGTAGTCACCACCAACGGGCAAATTGCAGAATCCAAATCGAGTTTCAAAGCCTCGCCGGAGTACTACCTGCGCCGCGGCGGTTCCGATCCTCTCAAGCGCTTGCCTGAGGCGTTGAAGAACGTGCCGCTCATTGTGTTGGTCAACGAGGGGTCGGCTTCTGCCAGCGAAATCGTTGCGGGTGCTTTGCAAGACCACAAACGCGCCATCGTGATGGGCGCGCAAACCTTCGGCAAGGGTTCGGTACAAACCGTGCGCCAGTTGTCGCCTGAAACGGCGCTAAAGATCACCACCGCGCGCTACTACACGCCGAGTGGCAAATCGATCCAAGCCAAAGGCATCATCCCTGACGTGATGTTGGACGAAACTGCCGAAGGCAATTTGTTCGCCTCGCTGCGCACGCGTGAAGCCGACCTGGAAAAACATTTGCAAAGCGGCCAAGGCGCTGAGAAGAAAGACGAAGCTCGCGAGAAGGCACGCGAAGAGGCGCGCAAAAAGCTAGAAGAAGAATCGGCCAAGAAAAACACGCCGCCCAAACCGCTGCCTGAGTTTGGCACCGCCGAAGACTTCCAACTGAGCCAAGCGCTGAACCGCTTGAAAGGCAAGCCAGTGTTGGTGAGCAAGACCATGGCTGAGCGCAAAGATGATGTCGTGAGCAACTGATCTAGCGCCCCTCTCAAAAAACGCCCGCTGCTTGCGGGGCGTTTTTCATGCGGTGACCGATGTTCAAATATGTTCATGAAATCCGCATCCGATGAAGGCGTCAGTGATGGCCTGAATGACCAGCAGCTGCTGCGTTACTCGCGTCACATTTTGCTCGATGAAATCGGTATCGAAGGACAGCGAAAAATCCTCGGGGCTCATGTTCTGGTCATCGGCGCTGGGGGGCTGGGTTCCCCCGCACTGATGTACCTGACCAGCGCAGGCGTGGGCCGCATCACTGTGGTTGACAACGACAGCGTCGACCTCACCAATTTGCAGCGCCAAATTGCGCACACCGAAGCCCGTGTGGGCCAGCCCAAAGTCAGCTCGGCGGCGCATGCAATGGCGGCGCTTAATTCGCAGGTTCAAGTGACTGCGCTGCACCTTCGGGCCGACACCGAACAGCTCGACGCCCTGGTGGCGCAATCCGACGTGGTGCTGGATTGCTGCGACAACTTTGCCACCCGCCACGCTGTGAATGCGGCCTGCGTGAAATACGCCGTGCCTTTGGTGTCGGGGGCGGCCATCCAGTTCGACGGCCAAATTTCAGTTCACGACGTGCGCCGTGCCAATGCGCCGTGCTATGCCTGCGTTTTCCCTGCGGATGATCTGGCCCTCGAGGCCAGTTGCGCGACGATGGGCGTGTTCGCGCCCTTGGTGGGAGTGATCGGCAGCATGCAAGCGGCCGAGGCCTTGAAATTGCTCGCTGGGGTCGGCAGCTCGTTGGCTGGACGGCTGCAAATGCTTGATGCACGGCACATGGAGTGGACAGAAATTCGCACTCACCGAAACGCCACTTGCAAGGTGTGCGCCAACCGCTGACTTCCGGGACAGTGCTACGTGTAAACCACACAAGGCCACCACACCCCTCTCTCTAAACTCTTGCTCGGAGATTTAACCGCCTGGAGCGTAATTTTGAAAATCAAAAGCCAACGAGACTTTTTGTCCGGTCTGATGTTTTTGATCGTCGGCATCGTGTTTGCCATCGGTGCCACGAACTACAAAATGGGCACCTCGGCAAGGCCTGGTGCCGGCTACTTTCCGCTGATCTTGAGCGTCATCATGGCGATCTTGGGCTGCATTGTGTTGTTCAAATCGCTGACGATCGAAACCGAAGGCGGCGACCCGGTGGGAGACATCGCTTGGCGACCACTCTTGGTCGTCGTCGCGTCGATTGCCGCCTTCGGCGTCACGCTGCCCTTGCTCGGCATGCTCGCTGCTGTGCCCATCCTCATCGTTATGGTGAGCTTCGCGGGTGCAGAGTTCAAGTGGACGGGGGTCGCGATCAACAGCGTGGTGCTTACCGCCTTTGCCTGGTTTGTTTTTGTGTGGGGCTTGAAGCTGACGATTCCGCTGCTGCCCAGCTTCATTTGATAAATCCCAAGAACTAAAACGAGAACAAGAACATGGATTTATTGAACAACCTGGCGCTCGGTTTCGGGGTGGCATTCACTGCGCAAAACCTTTTGTACGCCTTCTTTGGTTCGATCTTGGGCACCCTCATCGGCGTGTTGCCGGGCCTGGGGCCTGTGGCCACCATCGCCATGCTGTTGCCGTCGATCTACGCGCTTGACGCCACGCCCGCTCTCATCATGTTGGCCGGTATTTACTACGGCGCGCAGTACGGCGGCTCCACCACCGCCATCCTTATCAACGTGCCCGGCGAATCTTCCTCAGTGGTCACCGCGATCGACGGTTACGCCATGGCGCGTCAGGGCCGCGCGGGCCCGGCGCTGGCCGCAGCCGGCTTGGGTTCCTTCTTCGCCGGATGCGTGGGCACCGTGATCATCGCTGCCTTCGCGCCACCGCTTACTGAGCTGGCATTCAAGTTCGGCCCGGCCGAGTATTTTTCGCTGATGGTGTTAGGTTTGATTGGCGCCGTGGTGTTGGCTTCGGGCTCGCTGATCAAGGCCATTGCCATGATCATCTTGGGCTTGCTTCTGGCGCAGATCAACACCGACGTGATCTCGGGCACTGCGCGCTACAGCTTTGATATCCCTGAGCTGACTGACGGGATTGGCTTTGTGGTTATTGCCATGGGCGTGTTCGGCTTCGGTGAAATCATCTCCAACCTCGGCCAACCCGAGGAAGACCGCGAGGTGTTCACCAAAGACGTGAAAGGCTTGTGGCCCACCAAGCAAGACTTCAAAGACGCATGGCCCGCGGTGTTGCGCGGCACTGCGCTGGGTTCCATCTTGGGCGTGCTCCCAGGAGGTGGCGCATTGCTGGCTTCTTTCGCGGCTTACACAGTCGAGAAAAAGTCGCGCGGTCGTCCTGGCGAAGTGCCATTTGGAAAAGGCAATATTCGCGGCGTCGCCGGCCCTGAAGCCGCCAACAATGCTGGTGCGCAAACGTCGTTCATTCCTATGCTCACCCTGGGCATTCCACCTAATGCCGTGATGGCGTTGATGGTCGGCGCGATGACCATCAAAGGCATCCAGCCTGGCCCTCAGGTCATGACCAGCAACCCGCAGTTGTTTTGGGGTTTGATCGCTTCGATGTGGGTGGGCAATGCGATGCTCGTGATCTTGAACTTGCCGCTGATTGGCATTTGGATCAAGCTGCTTACCGTGCCGTACCGATTCCTGTTTCCGGCCATCACACTGTTTTGTTGCATCGGCGTTTACTCGCTCAACAACAACACCTTCGATGTCTTCTTGACTGCGTTGTTTGCCCTCATTGGCTACCTGTTCTACAAGCTCAGCTGCGAAGCCGCGCCATTGTTGTTGGGTTTCATCCTCGGGCCGATGATGGAAGAAAACTTGCGCCGCGCCTTGCTGTTGTCGCGCGGTGACTGGAGCACTTTTGCCACGCGTCCGCTGTCAGCAGGTTTGTTGATTGCAGCTGCTTTGATGGTCGTGGTGGTGATGTTGCCGTCGATCAGGAACAAGCGCGAAGAGACGTTCAAGGAGGAATGATCACCGCCTCAAACGCTGTTCTGTGCATCCAACACAAGCCGCCTTTGAGCGGCTTGTTCACTTTTTGAAGACTGCTTTGCCCACTGATAATTCGCGGCAAAGGAATTCTCAGAATGCTCACAGCACACCCGCTTCGCGAAGCGCTGCACAACGAAGTTCACGCTCGGCCCTACGAGCAGATGACCGCGCCACTTGCTCTTTCGCATCTGGCCTTGCTCACCCCCGACGCCGCGTCATCACGCGAGCACCTTCACCGCTTGCTGAGCGCGCGCCATTTGCCGCTGCCCTCAGCCAGCGCCAGTCACCTCAGCGTTCAATTGGGCGACGTGAGGCTGCGCTGGGAGCAGCACACCGAGTTCCAGACTTACACCTTTTGGCGAGGGCTGAGCCCTGCGCAAAACGGTTTTGAGGACGCCGCCATCCGCCACGTCAGCACCGAATGGATACAGGCACTGCCCGGAGAATGGCTGGTCGGCTTGCACTTGGTGGTGGTGCCCAATGAAATTGAAGAAGGTGAAGGCACGCACTCCCTGGCACTCAGCCAGTTGGACGAAACCAGTTTGGTGGGGGCCACGATCAGCGAAGGCCAAGCCCAGATGTACGCCGACTTTCGTCTTCATGCAGACGGTTTCGGCCGTCAAATTGTCAGCGTGACCAACATGAACCCGCGCCGCTTGGGTCGCACCGTACAGCGGCTTCTCGAGATTGAAACGTACCGCATGATGGCCTTGTTGGGCTTGCCGGTGGCGCGCGAAGTGGCTGGCACTTTGCACCACGCCGAGCGCGACTTGGCCGACGTGGCCGGACAAATTCGCAGCGCCGCGCGCAGCGAAGAACCCGAGCTGCTGCGCAAACTGACCCAGTTGGCGGGCCGCGTGGAAAGCTTGTATGCCAACACCCACGCGCGCTTCTCGGCCAGCTCGGCCTACTTTGAATTGGTACAGCGGCGCCTCGCCGAGCTGCGCGAAGAACGTCACGCCGGTTTGCAAACCATGGGTGAGTTTTTAGACCGCCGTTTGGGGCCCGCCATGCAAACCTGCGCCTGGGCGGGTCGCCGCCAGCAAGCCTTGAGCGAACGAATTTCACGCGTCAGCAACTTGCTAAGAACGCGAGTCGAAATCGAGCAACAACAAAGCAGTCAAGACCTGCTGGACAGCATGAACCGACGTCAAAAAGCGCAAATGTTGCTGCAAACCGCAGTCGAGGGTTTGTCGGTGGCGGCGGTGACTTACTACGGCGCGGGCTTGGTGGCTTACGTAGCAAAGGGAACCAAGTCACTCGGGACTAACGTGCCTGCCGACTCGGTGGTGGCCTTGAGCATCCCGCTCATCGCCATGGCGGTATGGGCAGGCGTGCGGCGCTTGCATCGCCAAGCGCAAGAACAGGCGCAAATCAAGTTGCCCTGACCCGTTGCGCTTCGGGTCTACCAACCGCTTCGGGAGGGTTTAAATGATTTACCGCGGATCCACTCTGGCGTGGTTGGGTGCCCTGCCCCCAAGCGAGAAAGCGCCCAGGCACTGATCGACATGGACGGCAAGTTGCTGACGTTTGAAAACAAAGGGGCCAGTGCACTGGAGCAACTGGTGGGCAAACCGATTGGCAAATTGGTGAACGTGGCAGCCCGCCAACACGGCCTTTCGCAGCGCGTGGCCAAGCTTTATTTGGTCTTGGCGTGGAGAGCGCCTGTCGGCGGCGCGCAGGCTGAATTCGGCGCCGCGCGGGCCGTTTTTTCAGCCGCGCTTGATTTGTTGACCAAAGCGCCCGAGACCACCGCGCAAATCAAAGAAACGCTCGATCAAGCCCGCAACCAATGGGTCTTCTACGACGCAGCGCTGACCTTGAAGGCCGGTGAAAGTGCCGCTCCCGAGCGGTGCCAATGTGCTCGCGTCCAGCGAAAACATCTTGCGCGTGCTGGAAAAAGTCACCTTGCTTTCCGCGCGCGCGGGCGCTTGAGAGACCAGCCTTTGATGGCTGTGAGTCGCTGAGTGTCAGCGCAAGCCTTCGCACTGGTCTTGACGGCAGCATTGCTGCATGCGCTGTGGAACATCGCCGCCAAAAAAGCCGGCGGTGATGGCCGCTTTGCGCTCATGACTGCGCTGATGGGTTTGGTGCTGTGGGCACCGGTGGGTTTGTGGGTTGGTTGGCGCGACGCAGCCTCTTGGTCACCATCGCAACTGGGCATCGTCCTGGCCAGCGCTTTAGTCCATCTGGTTTACTTCAACACTTTGTTGCGTGGCTACCGCTTGTCTGACCTCACTGTCGTGTACCCGGTGGCTCGCGGCAGCGGCCCGTTGCTGAGTTCGATAGGCGCGGTGCTGATCTTGGGTGAGCACATGGGCGCTCTTGGCGTGGCCGGTGTGCTCGGAGTCACTTTTGGCGTGTTCCTGATTGCGGGCGGGCCGGGCTTGTGGCGCAAAGCGCACGACCACGACCCCGTACAACGCGAGCGCGTGCAAACCGGCCTGCGCTACGGCGCCATGACCGGCGCACTGATCGCCGGCTACACCTTGGTCGATGGCTACGCCGTGAAGGTGATGCTGATATCGCCCATCGTCATCGACTACTTCGGCAACGCCTTTCGCGTGCCCTTCCTGCTGCCCGCGGCGCTGCGTGATCCCGCAGGCTTCAAGCAAGCTGTGCGCGAACAATGGCGCTACGCCTTGGTCGTGGCCGTACTCGGGCCGCTGGGCTACGTGCTGGTGCTGTACGCGATGCAAATGGCCCCACTGAGCCACGTGGCTCCGGCACGAGAGGTGTCGATGCTTTTTGCCACCCTGATAGGCGGCAAATTGTTGGGCGAGGGTGACCGCGGTTGGCGTTTGGCCGGGGCGGCATGCATCGCTGCGGGGGTGGTGTCGTTGGCGGCGGGGTGAGGTGCGGTGAGGTGCGGTGCGGTGAGGCGTTGTGCTGCAACGGGTCCCGCTCGCCAAGCTGATTTGGCCAAGCTGATTTGGCCAAGCTGATCTTGCCAAACTCCTCTGTTCAAGTGAAACGCAAACGCAGTACAACTTAAATCATGAAATCTGCCGTTATTCCTCAAGTCCGCGTTGAACCCGAGTTGCGTGCGCAACTTGAGGTCGCACGGCTCGAGGGCGAAACCCTGTCCTCGTTTGTCGAAACTTCTCTGCGCAGCGCAGTGGAATATCGGCAAATGCCATCCAATTTTCATCAACGCGGCGAGGTGTCTTGGCAAGACTTTCTGCGCATCGGTAAGTCGGCTTCCACTGAATCGGTGCTGGCCAAATTGCAGGCCAAGATTGGCGCCCGGCGCAAGCAACTTCGGGGATGAACTTGGCCCTGGACCGCTTTGTTCATGTCAGCTGGGCGTGCCTGCGTGCAGGCTGCGCTGCTCGACGGATTCGCGGCCCGACAGCGTCACACCCAAATCGCAGCAGCCGCACCCGACGCACTCTGAACGGTGAGCAATTGGCACAGGGGGTACAGGGTGACACCCAAGGCAAAGAGGTCGCCTTGTGCGTCGGCGAGCTTGGCGCGCTCTTGCGGGTCGTTGGCGCTGGCAAGCGACAAGGTTTTCAGGGCTTTGAGGGTGTGTGTTTTCAGCTTGCGAACTTGGTAGAGCACGTGCGCTCTGGTGTCTGACCAAGGCCGTCACCGCGTAACCGTCAATCACCTCGCCCACCTTCAACCAGGGCAGCGCGCTGAGGTGGCGGCTGCGCTGCAAGGCGTCTTCCAAGTGCGATGCGGCCAAGCCGCGCACGTGCACTGCCAAAGCGCTGGCATTGTCTTAGCTGCCTGCTTTATAGGCCGCTTGAACGAGCGCCCCGCTGGCGTGTTCAGCGCTCACTTTCGTTTTGATGCAATCGGCGGCCAACCCGCACAACGCGACGATTTGCTTTTGCGCGAGCCGCGTGTGAACACCGTCACTCAACAGCACGAAGCTGTCACCGGGCTGCAGTTAGCCCTGCGAATAGTCCACGCGCACGGCATCGTCTTGCCCAATGTGGCGCGGGTCAGGCGGCTGCGCAGATCGGGGTGATCAAGGCAGTGGTCCTGCGGCCGCAACCCGCGTTCGCACGGCCGTCGATGTCAGCGTCAAAGCTCATAAGGTCAGTGCCGACACAAACTCATGAAGGGCGTAACGGCAAGAAGCAGGCCCGAAAACGGTGCGTATGGCATTTTCGCGCACCAAGTTGTGGCCGCATTCGGTGCGGCTGCCTGGCACCTCAATTGCTTGATTGGTGCATTGCACAAAAATTGACCGAGGGCGGGCATGAAGAAGATGAAGCTGGTGATGGTGGGCAACGGCATGGCGGGAGTGCGCACCCTAGAAGAGTTGATCAAAATCGCTCCTGACCTTTACGACATCACGGTGTTCGGTGCCGAGCCTCACCCCAACTACAACCGCATTTTGCTCAGCCCGGTGTTGGCCGGTGAGCAAACGCTGGACGAGATTGTGCTGAACCCGCTGAGCTGGTACGCGGAAAATCAGATCAATTTGCACCTCGGCAAAAAGGTGATCAGCGTAAACCGCAACAAGCGCGTCGTGCGCGCCGAAGACGGCACCGAAGAGGGCTACGACCGCCTGCTGATGGCCACAGGCTCACACCCTTTCATCTTGCCCATACCTGGGAAGACGCTAGAAGGTGTCATCGCCTACCGCGACATTCACGACACCAACACCATGATCGAGGCGGCTGACAAGTACAAGCACGCGGTCGTCATCGGCGGCGGCTTGTTGGGCCTGGAAGCGGCCAACGGCCTGATGTTGCGCGGCATGCAAGTCACGGTGGTGCACATCATGCCGTGGCTGATGGAGCGCCAACTCGACGAGATGGCGGGCAAGCTGCTACAAAAGTCACTCGAAGACCGAGGCTTGAAGTTTTTGATCGGCGCGCAAACGCAGGCGCTGATTGGAGACAAGCGTGGCGACAAAGAAAACGAAACCACAGGCCGCGTGATGGCCGTCCAGTTCAAAGACGGCACCGAGATTCCGGCCGACTTGGTGGTGATGGCCGCAGGCATCCGCCCCAACACCGACTTGGCAGTGGACATGGGCTTGCACTGCGGCGTGAACAACCGCAGCGGCATCGTGGTGAACGACACCATGCAGACCGTTACCGACGCGCGCATCTATTCGGTCGGCGAATGCGCCGCCCACCGCGGCATCGCCTACGGCCTGGTGGCGCCGCTGTTC
>JANPNT010000335.1:0-1701 GCA_031427655.1 Burkholderiales bacterium | reverse complement strand
TGGGATGTATTGCGACGCCTAACGTTTGACATGAGGGGTGCACAAAAGGCGCAGCCTTTTGGGCATCCCCTCGATGGAAGGGTTAGGCGGCATCTGGTTCATTTGCGCACGGTGTCTTTGATGACACTTGCTCCTGAGATCTTTGTGGCCTCGCGACTGATTGTTTCCATCACCCGTTCGAAAGTCAATGGAACCGCGGAGTCGTAAAGCCCCCAAACCACAAGATCGTTTTCTCTGACGATATCGGTGACCGTGATCAGCATCGGGTGATCTCTCAGCCCAAAAGAGTGAAAAGTAACCTCTCTTCCGGTGAGTTCCTTCAGTCCAGGCGCTGCATTCTTCCGAATGAGGTCGGCGCTCTCGCAAATGCTGGTTAGCTCTGAGATCACTTTCCGTTTAGCGGCCGGAGTTACTCGAACGATGATCTCGCGATCCCACGGCTTCGATTTGGGGGATGGAAGTGCTGCCTTGGCCAGCTCGCCCATAGGCATACCTAGAAGAATCAGCAATACGGTGCGACGATGCAGCATTTGTGCCGCCTAACGTTCTACATGAGGGGCAGCAAAAAAGCGCAGCTTTTTGGCTGTCCCCTCGATGAAGTGGTTAGGGCGCGCCGTGACTTGCGGCCCTTGGCTTGAAGCCGAGGCAGACTTGGCCTGCAACGAGCCGTATTGGAATTTGTGTTTCAAGTTAGGCCTATTCCGAAGAACGCTCAAGGCTTTGTGCCCGCTGCCGCATTGTGTTGGATCGTTCGATTCGCTGCCAGCCTTTCAGGGCGGAGAGTGTTGAAACCTTCCAGTCGTGACACTCATTCCCAGCGCGCCTTTTGGCTAACCGCTTTACGGGTGGCGGCGCGAGCGAAGCTGGCGCCTAAACAGCCCAGCAGACCGGCTCTGCGCTACTGCGCAGGGCCAGCGAAGGGCTACACCAACGAAGAGCGATGCCTTCTTCTTTCCCATGCCGCCGAACTTCCAGGCACGCGATCCAGGCTTTACCAGACGCTTCGAACTTCAACCGCTTCGATTCCAACTCGATGCGCGCTGCAAACATACCCATACGCTCCCGCGCGCTCTAACGTTTGACATGAGGGGTGCCCAAAAGGCGCAGCCTTTTGGGCATCCCCTCGATGGAAGGGTTAGGCGTCGCGCTTATAGGCGCCACCTGGAGAATGGAACTGTGCCGCCACATGAGGCCAAGGAAAGATAGACGCTACGAAAGCAGCCCAGATCATTGCACTTCTCGTCTGACCACGCACTGCGCATTACACGTAGCGTCCTGCCGCTGAAGAACGGAAAGTAGATCGGGATGACAAGGTAGCCGGGACCGTACTTCTGTGCCCAAGGAAGATAGGAGCGCTTCTCCAACTTCTTCTTCAGAACCGAAACAAAGCTCTGGCAGAACTCGTTGGTCATGCTGGCGAAAGGGCCCGCGCCCACGGAGCGATGCATTTCGCCGGGCGTTGCGTACGAATACTCGTCGCGAGCGTGGGTTTCGTTCAAGAATGCATCGCTGACTTCGACCCATCGAGTTGTTCGTTTGGATCGGATAACCGCTTCAGGTGGATTCGGCTCTTCCACTACGGTGAAGTCTGATCGATGCTGGCGATTGAACCAGTCCACGAAGGCGGCTACTTGCGCTCGCTCGTGGGCTTGCTGGGTAGAGCGACGGTTGCTCATTGCGACGCCTAACGTTTGACATGAG
>JANPNT010000334.1:0-6257 GCA_031427655.1 Burkholderiales bacterium | reverse complement strand
ATCATCTCCGACGAGAACGCCCCCGGCGCGATGGCGTTGACGTTGATGTTGGCGCTGGCCCACTCGACCGCCAGCGCCTCGGTCATGCGCACCACGGCCGACTTGGTGATCGAATAGAGCGCCGCGCCATTGCCGCTGTATTCGAAGGCGGCGACCGAGGCGATGTTGACGATCCGGCCCGGCGTCTCTTCCCTGTCCAGGTCAGTTGCCACCGCCTGAGGTGGGCTGACCACACCGCCCATGCCCACCGCCGATCCGCTGCTACGATACAAGGCCAAGCGAAACTTCGGCTTATCGCCCGAGCCTGCGGACGCAGGCGCATTTACACACCCAAGCACAGGCCCAAGCACAGGCCCAAGCACAGGCTCAAGCACGAGCACAGGCACGGCGGCATCGTTCGTTGTCCAAAAGCACTGGGCTCGCAATCTTCATTACGACTTTCGACTCGAGCTGGGCGGAACGCTGCGAAGTTGGGCGGTGCCGAAGGGGCCGAGCTTGGATCCGAAAGTCAAGCGCATGGCCGTGCAAGTGGAAGACCACCCGCTGTCGTACGCCAGTTTCGAGGGAACCATCCCCGACAAGCTCTACGGCGCAGGCAAGGTCATTGTGTGGGATTCGGGCACTTGGACGGCGGTGGGTGACCCTGCGCAAGGCTTGGCCGATGGCAATTTGAAGTTCGACCTGCACGGCCACAAGCTGCAGGGCCGTTGGGTTTTGGTGAGGATGAAAAGCGCTCATGAAAAACAGCCGGCCTGGCTGCTCATCAAGGAACGTGACGCCTTCGCCAGAGCCTCAGCTGACTTCAGTGTGGTGGACGAACTGCCCGACAGCGTGCGACAGCTGAAACCGATCACCGAGCCAGACGATGCGGCTTCCGCAGTGGCTGCTGGCGCCGCAGCAGATCAAGCAAAACCGCCGCCGCAGGGCACGGCGCAGCGGGCCATGTTGCCCGCCAGCATGGCTGCGCAACTGGCCACCCTGGTGGACAAGCCGCCGCCTGATGCCTCGCGGTGGGCATGCGAAATCAAGTTCGATGGCTACCGGCTGCTGGCGCGAATTGACGGCAAAAACATCAAGCTGTTCACCCGAAATGGGCACGACTGGAGCGCGAAGTTGCCGGCTCTGCGCACCGAACTGGCGAAGCAAAAACTGCCCAGCGGCTGGTATGACGGTGAGATCGTGGTGCAAGGTGAACACGGCGTGCCTGACTTCGGCGCTTTGCAGCAGGCATTCGAGTCTGGTGACACCACGCAGGTCGTTTTTTACGTTTTTGACCTGCCCTATTTCGACGGCGCAGACTGTCGGCACCTGCCCTTCGACCAGCGGCGCGCTCAGCTGGTGCAAGCGCTCAAGGGTGTGGCGTCGGACCGGCTGCGCCTCAGCGAAATTTTCGACGCGGACATGGCCAGCGTGCTGCTGTCTGCCTGCCGAATGGGGCTGGAAGGCGTGATCGCGAAGCGGCGCGACGCGCCCTATGCGTCGGGTCGATCGGCGGCGTGGATCAAATTGAAGTGCGGCCAGCGCCAAGAGTTCGTGATCGGTGGCTACACCGACCCGGAAGGCGCGCGGCGCGGTTTTGGTGCCTTGCTGCTGGGCGTCTACTCTGCCGAGCATGAGCGGACGAACGCTCGCGGCCAACGCAAGTTGTTGCGCTACGTCGGCAACGTGGGCAGTGGCTTCAGCGAGACATCGCTGCGAACGATCAAAACAAGGCTGGATGCTGTCGCGCGCGCAACCACCCCGTTCGCCGAGTCAGAAACGATTGAGGGCAGCGCGCACTGGGTGAGGCCGACGTTGGTGGCGGAGGTTTCGTTCGCACAGTGGACACGTGAGGGTCGCCTCAGGCATGCGGTTTTCCGAGGCTTGCGCACCGACAAACCGGCGGCCAGCATCGTCAGAGAAGACGTGGCGCACGCTGCGGTGCACGCTGCGGGACCAGCGGCGGTTCAAACATCGAAGCCGCCCGATCCAAAGCAATCGACCGCGAACCCACCATCCTTGCTTTCATCCGTGCAGAACGTCACCAACCCCAACCGAATCATTGACCCCAGCAGCGGCATCACCAAGCTGGAACTGGTGCGCTACTTCGCGCTGGTGGGTGAATTGATGATGGTTCATTTGCGCGAGCGACCCGTGGCATTGCTGCGCGCACCAGACGGCGTTGAAGGCCAGCTGTTCTTTCAAAAACACGCCGACACCAGCAAGCTCAAAGGCATGCGACAACTCGACGCTGCCCTGGACAGCAGCCACCCGCCGATGCTGGAAATTGTCAGCAAGCAAGGCCTGCTTTCAGCCGCGCAGTGGAACGTGATCGAGTTCCACACGCTGAACGGCGTGGCCACACAGTTTGAGCATCCCGACCGCATGGTGTTTGATCTCGACCCCGGCTCAGGCGTGCCGTGGAAGCAAGTTCAAGAAGCGGCTGAGCTGATGCGCGCATTCCTGCTGCAACTGGGCTTGACCCCCTTCTTGAAGACCAGTGGCGGCAAGGGACTGCACGTGGTGGTGCCGCTGCGCAAGCTGCACAACTGGGGCACCGTGAAGGCTTTTTCGCACGCCGTCGTGACGCACATGGCCCAGACAATTCCGCAGCGATTTGTCGAAAAGAGTGGGCCCAAAAATCGGGTCGGCAAAGTGTTCATTGACTACCTTCGCAACGCTGCGGCTGCGTCCACCGTGTGTGCTTGGTCAGCGCGTGCGCGACCCGGCATGGGCATTTCAGTGCCGCTGGCTTGGTCTGAACTCGGTGTGCTGACGGGCGGCGACCACTGGACTGTTCGCACTGTGCACGAGCGTTTAGACCATGGAAATGCTGCCTGGAAAAGCTACGCGCGGGCTGCGCGCAGCCTGGACGGTGCGATGAAGGTGTTGGGCTCCAGGGCGGATGAAATCGACAGCCGTGGCTGAACGCTGTGTCCTACAAACATTCGTGCCCACGTCCTATGCATGGCACTGCGCTGGCTCCCTACGCTTTGCCTTACATCCGGTCGGCGTGGAGGTGCATAAGCGCGTGGGCAAGATGAATTGATGTGAACGTTTTTTCGTATGAGGCAAGAAGTAACGCCGTGGACCGTTGTTCAGCGTCGTTCAGCGTTCACAAACCATCCAGCAGCTTTAACCCCATCAGGAGGCATGAAATGAAAGTTCTAACCAACAGTTTGATGTGCGCAGTGATCGCGCTTTCCGCCACTGCTTCGTTTGCGCAAGATGCGGTCAAGCCAAGCACCACCACGCCCAAAGACCCCATGATGAAAAAGGAGCTGACCACAGAGGATTGCAAAGCACACATGGCGGCCATGAAGAAAGACGGTGCCATGAAAGACGGCACTGCAAACGTCTTGAACAAAGACGGCACCAAGCGCGACGAAGCGATGTCGAAGCACGACACCATGTGCACTGACATGATGAAAAACCAGACCATGCCCACGCCCATGCCCATGCCCATGGAGCCGACGAAGAAGTAAAAGCAGCGCCGCCGTCGCCCACCACACGGTGATGTGCGGCGGCCACCTCTGGCCCTCCGCCCGCAACACAGCGACCCCACTCCAACAGGAATTGCCATGCCACGTGTCATTTGGAAAGGTGCCATCAGCTTCGGGCTGGTGCATGTGCCTGTTGCGCTGTACCCGGCCTCGCAGGAAGTGGGCATCGATTTCGATTGGCTCGACAAGCGCACGATGGACCCGGTGGGCTACCTGCGCGTGAACAAGCGCACGGGCAAAGAAATCAAGGCAGAGGACATCGTCAAAGGCATCAAACAGGAAGACGGCGACTACGTGGTGCTGAGTGACGATCAGATCAAAGCGGCTTACCCCAAAACCACCCAAACCATTGAGATTGAAGCTTTCGTTCAGGCCAGCGAAATCGACTTCACCTTGCTAGAGCGGCCGTACTACCTGGAGCCCGTCGGCAAGGGTGAAAAGGTATACGCGCTGCTGCGCGAAGCCATGCTCGAAGCAGGCGTGATTGGCATTGCGCGCGTGGTGATGCACACCAAAGAACATCTGGCGGCGCTGATTCCATCAGGCGCTGCGTTGATCTTGAACACCCTGCGATGGGCCGACGAAATACGCCCGCTGGACGACCTGAAGCTGCCCGCTGCTGGCAAGACCGCCGCTGGCTTGAAGCCAACTGAGATGAAGATGGCCGCCCAGTTGATTGGCGACATGACATCGCCGTGGAAATCAAAAGACTACGCCGATCAGTTCAGCGCCGCTGTCAACGAACTCGTCAAACGCAAGGTGGCTGCAGGCCAAACCGAACAGGTCACTGCGATTGAAGATGCAGCGTCGGAAAACACCGCCTCGTCCAACGTCGTGGACCTCACGGAACTTCTGGCCAAGAGCCTGGCAAAACGCAAACCCGAAACAGTGGGCAATGCAGCAAAGTCAGATGGGCCGAACGCGCCGAAGCGCGTCACACCCGTCAAGAAAACGGTGGGCAAGCCAGCGAGGTGATGTGAAACGCGGCTGCAAAGGATCGAACGGCAGCCAAGTCGGAAAATTCTCGCGCTAACGCGTCACAGCTTCCAAGCCTCGCTCAGCGAGCACGCCAAGTGGCAACACACACAGCCTGACACCGTCCAACGTGACCGACCCGGTGGCGGCGCGGGCGGCGCGGTTGCCATCGAGACGCGCGAGATCATCAAAGCCCGCGAGCACGTCGCGCCCAAAACTGAACTGAAAGGGGATTAAATCCCCCAACGAAGTTGCGTCGCAAGCCCAACGCGTGGCTCAGGCTTCGGCTGGCACTACTTGGTGTGGTGCCGACATGTGCGGATTCGAGAGGTCCAGCACCGCTTCGGGTGACTCGGCCTCGGTGTCGGTCTGGTTGTTCAATTGGCGCTGCAAACGCGTCATGTCCACGTCGTTCGTCCATCGGCCCACCTCCACCGTGACCAGGTTCAGCGGTGCTCCCACAGGACCGGCCGCAACGTGAGCAGGCTGCGCCGAAGCCAGCTCTTGACCGTCCCAACCGGTCTGTTGAGGTGGTCGGCAATTTGCTGATGACTCATGCCGTCAAAGAATGCGAGAGTCAGACACTGACGATGCTCCGCACTCAACTGATCCAGACTGTCACGCAGCGCACCGTGGGCCTGACTCTGGATCCAGGTTTCCACCGGCAGGGCCTGGGCGCTTGCCAGGCTTTCGTACGGGTCGCCTTCGTCATTGACAAACCGAGTGTCCGCCTGGGGTCGCACAGCGCGCTTGCGCAGGCTGGAAATCGCCAAGTTGTGCGCGATCGCCAAAAGCCAATTTATCGCCCGACCCCGTTGCGGGTTGTACTGCGAACAGCGGTTCCAGATCGCAATGTAGGCTTCCTGAAGGACCTCTTCGGCTTCTGACCTGACCTTGTTGACTCGCAAAATCAGGCCGAACAGGCGCGGGCTGGTCAGTGCGTAGAGCCTGGCAAACGACAGCTTGCAACGACTGCCCACGGATTGAATCACCAACGCCAACTCGTGGTCAGCCAAGCTTGGAGAAGGATCAATGGACTTGGTTTTCATGCGCGCTTGAGCCAGGTTACAGGTTTCGCAAATTCGAGAGGAGTGTTCCGTGCGCCGCCTCCGGCTTCTGTGCGTTGGCGCACACACCGCACTTGGCATCCCTTAAGTGGGGGGGGGGTCGCCGTGCATGTCACCCTGCGCCGCTGCGCTACCAGCCTTCAACAAGGTGTTGGGTGAGGCCGACGCCGGGATGGCTTGACCCCAAGCGTCCTGGCTGGAGTAGGCGCGAAAACTCGGTTTAAAGCTCGCTCGCATGCCTGCCTACGCGACGATCACACGGCGCGAGCGGAGTCTGTAGTTCAACCCGCACGGCGCGAGCGACTGCTGCTCAGCATGAGAAAGGGCGATGAGAAACACGTAGCCTAGGACGGTACTGGCCGGACGGTGCGGTGACGGGTCACGTCTTCACAACGCATCGTCGGCACCGAAATCCACGTTTCGCCGCGTAGATTCAAACGCCGGTAAAAAAACAAATACGGGCCACCAGGGCCCGTATTTGGTCACATCTTGGCGGAGCCGGAGACGCTAGAACCACCGTCCCACGTCGTCCCAGGACATCCCGACATCGCGTGTAGGTTATTGATTCGCACTGATTTTCTCTAAAACATCGTTCAAAGTGATCTCAGAGCGTTTCATGGAAGCGCAGCTCACGGTGTAGGTACAGATGCAGGTAGAGAAATGCGAAGTCCAATGCATCGACTCTCAGTGCGTGCGGTTCAAAACCAAATTGAGCCGGGCCACTACCCGGACG
>JANPNT010000333.1:0-3129 GCA_031427655.1 Burkholderiales bacterium | reverse complement strand
TGCTGCTGCCACCGCTGACCCAGCCGCTGACGATGTTGGCGGCGGCCGTCGGGTTTTGCTTGGCCATTTGGCGGGCTTGCTCCAGGCTTTGGCTGTACTGCGGCGACGGCAGCGCTTTCATGTTGTTGCCGTCCACCGCAGGCAGCACTTGGTCGTCGTCCACCACCGTGCTGATCTGATCACCCGGCACCGGCGCAGGCGTGGGCGCGAAGGCTACTTTCAGGGCAGGGCGCACCATGCCAAAAAACACAATCAAGGCCACCAAGGCCAAGCCCACAGGCACAGCGACGGTTCGCAAAATATCAATCACTTCGGGCTGACGCCACAGCGGCGGGCTGGTGTCTTTGCTCGGAGCGGCCAACTTGAACGGCGCATTGATGACCTTCACCGAGTCGCCGCGCTCTTTGTTGAAGCCAATGCTTTCTTGCACCAGCGCGGTGAGCTTGTCGAGTTCTTCAGACGAAAGCGGTGTGGTGCTGACTTTGCCTTTGGCATCGGTCGCAGTGCGGTGGTTCACGACCACGGCGGCGTTCAGGCGCTTCACGGTGCCGCTGCCGTTGCGCGTGACGCGCACTGTTTTGTCGACTTCGTAATTCGTCACGGCATCGCGTCGTGATGTTGCGTTGCCATTGCCAGCCGTGGTGCTGCCGCTTTGCGCCGTTTGCAAAGGTGCCACCGTGCCTGTGACTGGCGCGTTCGCAGGCAATGGCGGTTGGTTGGACGTGGCCCCAGGCACGCCGCTGGGTTGGGCCGCGCCGCCACCGGTTTGTTCCGAGCTTTGCGTGCTGCGCAGCGTGCTGGTGGTGTCTTTGCCTTGGTTGGGTTTGAACTCTTCGGTGGTGGCTTCGGTCTGCGAAAAATCCACCTCGGCCGTCACGTTGGCGCGCAGGTTTTCGCGGCCCACCACGGGTTCCAGCAACTCCATGATGCGTTTGCTGTAGCCCGCCTCCATTTGGCCCACGTACTGCAACTGCTGAGCATCCAAACCGCTGGTTTGATTGCCTTCGCCGTTGCTCGACAACAGGGTGCCGCTTTGGTCCAACACGCTCACCGCTTTGGGGTTGAGGTCGGGCACGCTGCTGGACACCAAATGAATGATGCCGGCGATTTGTGAGCGGTCCAAGCTTCGGCCCGAATGCAATGTGAGCATCACCGAGGCGCTGGGTTTTTGCTGCTCGCGAAAGAAGCCGTTTTGGTTGGGCAGCGCCAAGTGAACGCGTGCAGCTTGCACCGCCGCCATGGCCGTGATGGAGCGTGTGAGTTCGCCTTCCAGTCCGCGCTGAAACGTCAGGCGTTCTTGAAATTGGGTTTGCCCAAAGCGCGCACCATCCATCAGCTCGAAGCCCACCACCGAGCCCTTGGGCAGCCCGCTGGACGCCAACTTCAAGCGCACGTCGTGCACTTTGGAAGCGGGCACCAAGATGGCCGCGCCGCCATCGGCATGCTTGTAAGGCACGTTCATTTGCGAAAGTTGCGCAATGATGGCGCCGCCGTCTTTGTCAGACAAATTGGCGTACAGCACCTTGTAATCACCTTGGCTGCTCCACAACGTCATGGCCAGCACCACGCCCGCCAATGCAGCCACGCCCACGCCGAGCGCGAGCTGGCTGCGAGCGGGCAGGGCCACCATGCGGGCCCCAAAGTTGGGTGCGGTTGGCACACCGGAAGCAGAATTCGCAACAACAGCGTTGTTCATGGATGAAGGGGAGCTCTGGCACCGCGGGACGGCACCTCGTTGGCATCGATTATTCGAAGACTTGAGGGCAAGCGATGGTCCGAACAAGCGGCAGATGCGCGGTCAGTTCCCTGCTTGGTTTGCGTCGGTCGCCTTTACGATTTGCTCAAGTTATCAAGCGGTGTGCCGAGCCCGGCGTCGCCTTGACTCAGACAGGAGCAAACGCATGAACGTCACCCTCAAACCCTTCGACTTCAATCAAGCCGTGGCCCGCGCCGGGCTCACGCCACAAGGCTTGCCCATACAAAAGGGTGGCGGCACGGTAGAGGGCGCAGGCTTTCAGCAAGCGCTGAGCCAAGCGCTCAAGTCGGTGAGCACTGCACAGAATCAAGCCAGCGCCATGCAGCGTGAAGTGCAACTCGACAACCCCACCGTCAGCATTGAAGAAACCATGGTCGCGATGCAGAAATCGCAGATTGGTTTTCAGGCGACCTTGACCGTGCGAAACCGCATGGTCCAGGCTTATTCGGACATCATGGGGATGCAGGTCTAGAAATGTTGGCCCCCACGTCGCTCGCGCTCCTGCCCCCCGAGGGGGAGCCCACCAGTCGGCCGGGGGACCCGTCCACGGTGGTGGCTTGATGTAGGCGTCGCTGCGCTTGCCTTTGGCCACCGTGGTGGCCGTCTCCCCAAGCGCATCGAAGGAGCCCTTCCAGGTCTCGGGGGAGGGTTGAGGAGAGGTGACAACTCGGCGTGGAGGCGGTCGGTCAAGCGCCGCGTTTACCCGTCAATCGATGCTCAACTTTCAGGCCACTTTGCGGCGCTTCACCATCAAGCCGACCAAGCCCAAACCGGCCAGCATCAGCGCGTAGGTTTCAGGCTCGGGAATCGCACCGACTGACGTGAGGCCGATCACGTTACTGCTGCCCCCGGCGCCAATTCGGCCCAGCGCACTCAATGCACCTGAGCCCAAGTCAATGGCGTACAGGTTCTGGTTCCACGACACAAACGCCTCGCCTGAGGCGGCAATGTCGAAGCCAGTGGCGTTGTTGACGGCGAAGGCGCTGCCGCCCAATGTCAGGTCGCCGACTTTGGTCAGCACGCCGCCTGCGAAGGCGTTGTTGTTCCGGTAGAGCGCGTCGCTTTCGGCGTCGATGTAGTACAGGTTCAAGCTGGCTGCGGGTGAGCCTGCGAAGTTTTGGTTGTAGGCCGCGCCCACGACATCAAGCACGCCGCCGTCGCTGCGCGTAAGTGCTGTCTGAATAGCTGTGACACCGTTGGACATGTTCAGAGCCCGGTTGCTGTCGTTCGCAGCTTTGTTGAATATCTCGCGCTAGTTGTTGTTTTGCGTGTTGAAGTCAACCTCATACCCGGCGCCGCCTGCAATGGCTGGCACCACGCCCGATGCAAACGACACCGCCGCGCCCGTGGCTGCGTTGAGTTTGTACACATTG